>JALZBL010000195.1 GCA_030947395.1 Actinomycetota bacterium
GCCTCGTCCTCAGCCAGGCGGGTGTCGTCCGGGCCGTTGGGCACCGCGGCCGGATCGACGCCGCCCTTGCGCGCGGCCATCAGCGCGTCCATCAGTCGCAGTCCCTCGAACGCGTCCCGGGCGTAGCGCACCTCGCCGCCGAACATGCCGCTGAGGTCCTGCTCCACGTAGCCGCGGGTGAGGGCCGCCCCCCCGAGCATCACCGGGTACTTCTCGGCGATGCCGCGCGAGTTCATCTCCTCGAGGTTCTCCTTCATGATCACGGTGGACTTGACCAGCAGGCCGGACATGCCGATGGCGTCGGCGGCGTGCTCCTCGGCCGCCTCCAGGATTGCGTTGATCGGCTGCTTGATGCCGATGTTGACGACGGTGTAGCCGTTGTTGCTCAGGATGATGTCCACCAGGTTCTTGCCGATGTCGTGCACGTCGCCGCGGACCGTGGCCAGCACGATGGTGCCCTTGCCGGAGGTGTCGGCCTTGTCCATGTGCGGTTCCAGGTAGGCCACCGCCATCTTCATGACCTCGGCCGACTGCAGCACGAACGGCAGTTGCATCTCCCCCGAGCCGAACAGCTCGCCGACGGTCTTCATCCCGGACAGCAGCGTGTCGTTGATGATCATCAGCGGAGAGCGGTGCTCCATCGCCGCGTCGAGGTCGGCTTCCAGCCCGTTGCGCTCGCCGTCGATGATGCGCCGGGCCAGCCGCTCGTCCAGCGGCAGCGCGGCCAGCTCCTCGGCCCGGGTCGCCGCCGACGATTGGGCCGACACGCCCTCGAACAGCTGCAGGAAGGTCTGCAGCGGGTCGTAGGCGTCGACCGGGTTGCCTGCGGCGTCGACCCCGGCCGGGCGGCGCCGGTCGTAGACCATGTCCAGGGCCACCTCGCGCTGCCGGTCCGGGATCTTGGACATCGGCAAGATCTTCGACGCGTGCACGATCGCCGAGTCCAGCCCGGCGTCGACGCACTCGTGCAGGAACACCGAGTTCAACACCTGGCGCGCCGCCGGGTTGAGGCCGAACGACACGTTGGACAGGCCCAAGGTGGTCTGGACGTCCGGGTGGCGCCGCTTGAGTTCGCGGATCGCGTCCATGGTCTCGACCCCGTCGCGGCGGGTCTCCTCCTGTCCGGTCGCGATCGGGAAGGTCAGGGTGTCGATCACCAGGTCGGACTCCGACATCCCCCAGTTCTCGGTCAGGTCGGTGATGAGGCGTTCGGCCACCCGGACCTTCCACTCGGCGGTGCGAGCCTGACCTTCCTCGTCGATGGTCAGGGCGACGACGCTCGCGCCGTGCTCCTTGACCACCTTCATCATCCGGGTGAAGCGCGAGTTCGGGCCGTCGCCGTCCTCGTAGTTCACCGAGTTGACCACGCACCGGCCACCGAGCATCTCCAGCCCGGCCTCGACGACCTCCGGCTCGGTGGAGTCGAGCATCAGCGGCAGGGTGGAGGCGGTGGCGAAGCGGCCGGCCAGCTCGCGCATGTCGGCCCGCCCGTCGCGCCCGACGTAGTCGATGTTGAGGTCGAGCAGGTGCGAACCGTCGCGCGTCTGCGACCGGGCGATCTCCACGCAGTCGTTCCAGCGGCTCTCGAGCATCGCCTGCCGGAAGGCCTTGGACCCGTTGGCGTTGGTGCGCTCACCGACCATTAGCACGCTCGCCTCCTGGCGGAACGGCACGGCCTGGTAGAGCGAGGACGTGGCCGGCTCCCGGGTGACCTGGCGCTCGACCGGCTGGAGGTCCTTCACCGCGGCCACCACCGCCCGGATGTGCTCGGGCGTCGTGCCGCAGCAACCCCCGACGAGCTGAGTGCCGAACTCCTGCACGAAGCGCTCCGACGCGGTGGCCAGCTCGGCCGCACTGAGCGGGAACGTCGCCCCGTTGGGGCCGAGCTGGGGCAGGCCGGCGTTGGGCATCACCGACAGCCCGATGGTGGAGTTGCGCGCCAGGTAGCGCAGATGCTCGCTCATCTCCTCCGGCCCGGTGGCGCAGTTGAGCCCGATGAGGTCGATGCCCAGCGGCTGCAGCGCGGTGAGCGCCGCGCCGATCTCCGAGCCGAGCAGCATGGTGCCGGTGGTCTCCACGGTGACCTGGGCGATGATCGGCACCCGCCGCCCGAGGTCGGCCATGGCCCGGTGCGCGCCGATGATCGCCGACTTGGTCTGGAGCAGGTCCTGGCAGGTTTCGATCAGGATGGCGTCGGCGCCGCCCTCGATCAGGCCCGCGGCCGACTCTTGATAGGCGTCACGCAGGGTCGCGTAGGGGGCGTGGCCCAGGGACGGCAGCTTGGTGCCCGGTCCGACCGACCCGAGCACCCAGCGCCGACGGTCGCTGGTCGAGAACTCCTCGGCCACCTCGCGCGCCAGAGCGGCGCCGGCGCGGGCCAGTTCCCGGATGCGGTCCTCGATGTCGTACTCGGCCAGATTGGCGAAATTGGCTCCGAAGGTGTTGGTCTCCACCGCGTCGCTGCCCGCTTCGAAGTACGCCCGGTGCACGCCGGCCACAACATCGGGACGGGTCACGTTGAGGATCTCGTTGCAGCCCTCGAGCTGCTCGAAGTCCTCGAGCGTCAGATCGGCCGCCTGCAGCATCGTCCCCATCGCCCCGTCGGCGACGACCACCCGCTCGCGCAGGGCGGCCAGGAACCCGGACGCAGTGGATGCAGGCACCGCCCCAGAGTACTGGGCCCGCCCGCCGGATTCGGTCCGTCGACCCGCGCCGTCCCGACGGGCCCGGCGCCTCGGCCTTAGGGTTGACGGCATGCAGGCCAGTGTTCGGCGCCTCGCCGATGCGCCCCGGGTCCGGTGCGCGCCGTGAGCGACTTCGACGGATGGCCGCAGCTGTCCAAGGCGGTTATGGTCGCGGCGTTCGAGGGGTGGAACGACGCCGGTGAAGCGGCGACCAATGCGATCGAGCATCTGGAAGCGATCTGGTCGGCCCGCACCATCATCGAGATCGACCCGGACCCCTACTACGCCTTCCAGGTCAACCGGCCCACGGTGTCCCTGGTGGACGGGGTGACGCGGCGGGTGACGTGGCCCACCACGCGGCTGTCGGTGTGCCGTCCGCCGAACGCGTCGTTCGACGTGGTGCTGTTGCGCGGCATCGAGCCCAACATGCGGTGGCGGGCGTTCTGCGACGAGATCCTCGATGCCGTACACGGGCTGGACGTGCAAACCGTCCTCACCCTGGGCGCGCTGCTGTCAGACTCCCCGCACACCCGCCCCACGCCGGTCTCCGGGACGTCCTACGACCGCGAGTCGGCCACCCGGTTCGGCCTGGAGAGCTCCCGATACGAAGGACCCACCGGCATCGTCGGCGTGCTGCAGGACGCCTGCGTCGCGATCGGGGTCCCGGCGGTGTCCTTCTGGGCCGCCGTGCCGCACTACGTCTCCCAACCGCCGAACCCGAAGGCGACGCTGGCTCTGCTGCATCGGGTGGAAGAGACGCTGGACCTCGCGGTCGACCTGGCCGACCTGCCCGAGCAGGCGAATGAATGGCAGAAGTTGGTCGATGAGATGGCGGCTGAGGACGATGAGGTGACCGAGTACATCCGCAACCTCGAGCAACGCGACGCCGAGGGTGAGCTGCGCGAGGCCTCCGGGGACTCCATCGCCCGCGAGTTCGAGCGCTACCTGCGCCGCCGCGACGACGGCCCGGGTTTCGGCCCCGGCCAGCCGCCGCGGCGCTGAGCCCGGCGCGTTGCCCTTGCTCGCGGTCGGCTCAGTCTCCTCGGATCGACCGGTGGTGGCGGATCGCCCGGGCCCGTAGGCGGCCCGGGTAGGCCGCCGGCGTGAACCGGGTGACAATCATTGCAACACGATGGTTGAGCCGCGATAGTTCCACGATCGGTTCCCGAGGTGAAGGCGAGTGTGCCGGTGACGGATACGAGACGGGCGACCCGGTGACGCGGGCCGACTGGGGCGCCGCCACCGACACCGGCCTGCGCCGCGGCCACAACGAGGACAGCTACCTGGCCGGCCCAACTCTGTTCGTCGTCGCCGACGGGATGGGCGGTCACCGGGGCGGAGAGGTAGCCAGCGACATCGCCGTGACCGTCCTGCAGCAGCTCAGCGACGCGCCGATCACCCGTACCGACGACATCCAGGCCGCGATCGCCACTGCGCACGAGCGGATCCTGGCCGCCGCTCGTGAGCGCCCCGAGTTGACCGGGATGGGCACCACCGTGGCCGGTGTCGCCGCGGTGGAGATCGGCGGGCTGCCGCACTGGGCGGTGTTCAACGTCGGCGACTCACGGGTGTACCGCCGCCACGGCGACACCCTCACTCAGATCACGGTCGACCACTCCGAGGTGCAGGAGCTGGTCGACGCCGGTCTGCTCGACGCCGACGGTGCGCGCCGCGACAGCCGGCGCAACGTGATCACCCGCTCAC
>JALZBL010000196.1 GCA_030947395.1 Actinomycetota bacterium
CCCGTGGGCCGAGCGGTTCGGCACTCTGGCCGTCGCCAGCACCGTCCTCGGGTTCCTGGTGCACCTGGCGTCGATCGTGCTGCGCGGGACGGCGGTCGATCGGGTGCCGTGGGGAAACATGTACGAGTTCTCGATGGTGGTCGGGCTGATCGCCGTGGCGGCCTGGCTCGCGGTGCTGTTCCGGATGCCCGACCTTCGCTACCTCGGCCTGTTCGTGCTGGTGCCGGTGGTGGTGGTGATGTTCCTGGCCGGCAACGTCCTGTACGCCCAGGCCCAGCCGTTGGTCCCGGCGCTGCAGTCCTACTGGCTGGCGATCCACGTCTCCGCCGCCGCGAGCGGCGAGGGCATGCTGATGACGTCAGCGGTGCTCGCCGGGCTGTACCTGATCAAGATGCGCTACACCGCGGCGCTCGGGGCCGGCCGCTCGGTGCGGTTCCCGGTGTCGATCGGTGAGCGGCTGCCGTCGGCCCAGTCGCTGGACAAGGCGTCCTACCGGATCGTCGCCTTCGCGTTTCCGATCTTCACCTTCGGCGTGATCTGCGGAGCGATCTGGGCCGAGGCCGCCTGGGGCCGTTACTGGGGCTGGGACCCGAAGGAGACCTGGGCCTTCATCAGCTGGGTGGTTTACGCCGCCTACTTGCACGCTCGCGCCACCGCCGGGTGGAAGGGGCGGGGCGCCGCCTGGATCAACCTGATCGGCTTCGCGGCGATGACGTTCAACTTCTTCGTGATCAACATGGTCGTGTCCGGCCTGCACAGCTACGCCGGTCTGAACTAGCCGCCGATCGCCGGGGCTGGAACTCAGGCGCTGGCCGGGGGACCGTTCTCGTCCGGACGCTTGCGCAGGCCGCGCAGGAATTCCACGTCGTCGTCGGGGGCGATCGGCCGCGCTCGCTTGGGTCCGCTCAACGCCCCGAATCCTCCGGACGTACTGCCGCTGGGGGAGCGCGGGCGGCCGAGGGCGAACCACACCACCGCGCCCATCACGAAGCCGAGCAGGACCACGATCACCCAGATCGGTTTCTGCATCATCCGGATGCCGTCCACCGGCGACGTGATCACGTCGAAGATCGCAAAGAGCCAGACGCCCAGCGCGAGGAAAGCGAACAGGGCGCCGAACTCGATGGCCATGACCTCACAGTAGGTCTCCACCCGGGTGAGCGCTCGCGGCCCGGGTTTGACCAGAGCCGGCCGATCGGGTCGACTGCGCGTGTGGACGACGTCGATCGGGTGCTGCTGGACGCATTGCGCAACAACGCGCGGGCGACCTACGCCGACCTCGGCCGGCTGGTCGGACTGTCCGCGCCGTCCACGCACGATCGGGTGGCCAAGCTGGAGGCATCCGGTGTGCTGCGGGGCTACCACGCCTCGATCCAGCCCGAGGCGCTCGGCTACGGGATCAGTTCGCTGATCGGGGTGTTCTCATCCGATGAGGCGGACGAGGACACGATCATGGCTGCCTTGACCGGCGTGCCCTCCATCGAGGACTGCTGGTTCGTGGCCGGCGAGGAGTCCTACGTGGTCAAGGCGCGGGTGGCCGACGTCGCGGCGCTGGAAAAGCTGATCGGCGAGCTCAACCGCATCCGCGGCGTGGCCCGGACCCGCACTACCGTCGTGCTCTCGACCAAGTTCGAGGGCCGGGTGCCGCCCGCCGTCGCCCCGGCCGGATGACGGCTGGTCGGGCTCAGGCCATCACCCGGACCGGGGCCGTCACCCGGGCTGGTTCATCGCCGCGGCGACGGCCTGTTCGGCGGGGGAGCCGGCGCCCAGGGCAGCCGAAACGGCGGCGACGTCGGCCTCCGACCGGTTCTGACTGAGCTTGTACTTGGCCTCGACTCGCTCGATGGCGACCTCGACGCCGACGATGGCGCGCAACTGGCCGGCCAGGTACCGCGGTGGTGCATCGTCGGGCGACCATGGCGGCCGGCGGCCGGCCTCGTGGCGATCGGTCAGTCGCCGGACCAGGGCTTCCACCCAGACGGGGTCATCGTGGACGACCAACCGGCCGTGGACGTGGACGGTCAGGTAGTTCCACGTCGGCACGACCCGTCCGTGCTCGGCCTTGCTCGGATACCAGGACGGCGAGACGTAGGCGTCCGGGCCGCGCACGATCACCATGGACGGCGCGCCGTCGAGGTGCCAGTGCGGGTTGTTGCGGGCGACGTGGCCGAGCAGCGCGCCGTCCCCTCCGGTCGCCGGGTCGTAGAGCAGGGGGAGCGGGGTGGCCGCGAGCCCGTCGGGGCCGACGCTGACCAGGTCGGCCAGACCGGCCCGGTCGAGCAGTTCGGCGAGTGCGTCGTCGGGGCCGGCGAAGTGCGCCGGGATGTACATGGGTTCAGCGTGGCACACCACCCACGCCGCCGCGGGTGGACTCCGGGCGGCGGGCCCGCGTCGCGACGTCCGTACCCTCGTCGCCATGACGCCGAGGCTGCCGAGTCGAGTCGCCTCGGGCTTCGCCCGGTTGCTGCGGCGGAGGGTCTGAACCGATGGTCACTAGACGCCGGCATCCGCTGGTGCTCTTCTGGAGCTACACGCTGCTGCGGATCGCCCTGTTCGGGGTGCTGCTCGGCGTGCTGTGGCTCAGTGGGCTGCGGGGACTGCTCGGCGCTGCGGTGGCGCTGGCGCTGTCGGTGCCGCTGTCCTTCGTACTGCTGGCCCGTCCTCGCCGGGCGATGGCCGAGGAGATGCGGATGCGCCTGGCCGAGCGCCAGCAGCGCACGCACGAGTTCGAGTCGCGCCTGTCCGGCGACGCCGGCGACGCCGGCGGTAGCGCAGATCCCCGCGACGAGGCCGCCGGGCCACGGGCGTCGGGCTGAGCACAGCTGCGTCCCGACGGACCGTCATCGGCAACGGTCGACGGCGGTAACTTCCCGTCGTTCGGCGCAGCCGCGAGCCATTTTAACGAACTTGTTCGTAACGAACATGTTTGTTACCATAATCGGCATGACCCCTGAACTGCGATCACCGACCGGCCGCCGTGAACGGCCGGCCAAGCCTGCGTTGACGCGCGAGGGCATCGTCGCGGCGGCGGTCGTGGTGGTGCGCGCAGAGGGTCTGGAGCGCACCACCATGCGCCGCCTGGCCCAGGAGCTGGACACCGGGGCGGCGTCGCTCTACGTGTACTTCCGCAATAGCGCCGAGCTGCACGCGGCTGTCCTGGACGAGCTGCTGGGTGTGGTCGATCTGAGCCCCGCCACGCAGTCAGGCGCCTGGCGCGACCGGCTGGCCCAGGTCCTCACCTCCTACACCGAGGTGTTGTTCGAGTACCCAGGCCTGGCGCAGTCGGCGTTGGTCTCCCGGCCGTCTGGGCCGCGGTATCTGAGCCTGCTCGAAGCGCTGTTGTCGTTGCTCAGCGAAGGTGGCGTCGCCAAGGACCGCGCCGCCTGGGGGGTGGACCTGTTGTTGCAGTTCCCGACGACGACCGCGGCCGAGCACGGCACCCGGCAGCGGTCGATGGACGCCCAGGAAGAAGACGATGCGCTCGACGCGGCCCTGCGCGGTGCCACGTCGCAGACGTACCCCCAGATCGCGACGCTCGGTCTGGACCTGCTGTCCGGGTCGGGCCTCGACCGGCTGGCGTGGGGCTTCAGCGTGCTGATCAACGGGATCTTGCACACGCCGAGACCGAAACCCAAACCATCCACGACCGCCGGCCCGGTGTCCGGACCCGACACCGAAGCCGGGTAACCGCCGCAGCGACCGCGGCGACCCGCAGCGGCCGTACGCCACCACACCCGTAACCACGCGCGCCCCGTCGGGATCGCCCCGAGGCACCGCACCGCGCGGTGGCCTCAGCCCGCCATGCCCCGACGCACCGTGTCCACCGTCCGGCAAGCCTTGTCCCTCCAGGAGACCGTCATGACCACCTCCACCGACACGCACACCGTCACGGCCGACGCCGGCCCCATCCGGCTGTCGAATCGGCTCCGCGCGATCCTCGCCATCGTCCTCATCGCTGATGTGCTCGACCTGATGGATTCCACGATCACCAATGTCGCCGCACCCTCGATCGTGCGCGAGATCGGCGGCGGTGAGTCGTTGATCAAATGGCTGGGTGCGAGCTACGCGCTGGCCATGGGCGTCCTGCTCGTAGTCGGCGGTCGGCTCGGTGACCGGTACGGCAGGCGGCGGCTGTTCCTGATCGGTATCGCCGGGTTCGTCGTCGCCTCCGCAGTGTGCGGGCTCGCCGTCGATCCGGCGATCCTGATCGCCGGGCGGCTGGCGCAGGGTGGCTTCGGGGCGCTGCTGATCCCGCAGGGCATCGGCATCCTGCTGGCTACGTTGTCGCGTGAACAGTTGCCGCGGGCCTTCAGCGCGTTCGGGCCAGTCATGGGGGGCGCGGCCGTGCTGGGTCCGAT
>JALZBL010000025.1 GCA_030947395.1 Actinomycetota bacterium
ACCCAGCGGCGGGCGACCGAAGGGGTGCCGCGGTGGCGGCGGCGGCCACGGCCAGCCGGTTCAGGGCCGCCGCGGCTACGCCGCCGGCGACCAGCGTCGGAATCACGTCCGATGGGCGGTGCGCGCTGGTGGTGAGGGCGCACAGGACGCCGACCGCGGTGAACCCCCCGATGGCGAGCAGTCCGTCGCGCCGCCGCGCCAGCGCGCGGACGCCGGTGATCGCCGCGAAGACCGCGATGACCAGATAGATGCCGACTCGCAGCGCGTCCTTGTCCGACGTGCCGAACTGGCCGATCGCGAACTGCTTGAGCCATTCCGGCGTGCCGAGGATGAACCGATTGGCCACCACCACGATCGGCGCCGCCTCGGGGCGGGTCAGCGCGGCCGTCACCTCGCCGGCGCCCAAACCGAGGGCCGTCGCCAGTAGGCCGATCAGGCCGCCGACCAGCGTCGTCGGGGGGCGACGGGTCCGGACGTCCACCCACCCAGTCTCCGGCGCACCGGCGGGCCGCGCCCGGCCAGGCGGGCGGAGTTCATCCAGCGGTAAGGGGCTCGGGCTGGTCGGTAGGGAGCGCGCTCAGGCCCAGAGCTGGTGTTCGAGTTGCTCCGAAGCCTGCTGCAGCGTGCCGTCGTAGGCCCCGGTCGACAGGTACTTCCACCCGCCGTCACAGACGACGAAGGCGATGTCGGCCCGCTCGCCGGCGGCCACCGCTCGATCAGCCGCGGCCAGGGCCGCATGCAGGATGGCCCCGCTCGAGATCCCGGCGAAGATGCCCTCGAACTGGATCAGTTCGCGGGTGCGGCGCAGCGCGTCGTAGGACTGCACCGAGTAGCGCGAGGTCAGCACGGAGTCGTCGTAGAGCTCGGGCACGAAGCCCTCGTCGATGTTGCGCAGCCCGTAGACCAGCTCCCCGTAGCGGGGCTCGGCGGCAATGACCGCCACGTCGGGCACTTTCTCGCGCAGGTAGCGCCCGGTACCCATCAGCGTGCCGGTGGTGCCGAGGCCGGCCACGAAGTGGGTGATCGTCGGCAGGTCGCGCAGGATCTCCGGCCCGGTCGTGTCGTAGTGGGCCTGGGCGTTGTGCGGGTTGCCGTACTGGTAGAGCATCACCCAGTCCGGGTTCTCGGCCGCCAGTTGCTTGGCCACGGCCACCGCCTGGTTCGACCCTCCGGCCGCTGGCGAGGAGATGATCCGCGCGCCGTACATCTCCAGCAGTTGCCGTCGCTCGATCGAGGTGTTCTCGGGCATGACGCACACCAGCCCGTAACCGCGCAGGGACGCGATCATGGCCAGCGAGATACCGGTGTTGCCTGAGGTCGGTTCCACGATGGTGCGGCCCGCAGTCAGCCGTCCCTCGCGCTCGGCCGCGGCGACCATGGCCAGCGCCGCCCGGTCCTTGATCGATCCGGTCGGGTTGCGGTCTTCGAGCTTGGCCCACAACCGCACGTGCGCCCTCGGGTCGTCCCACTTGGGCGACAGGCGCGGCAGTCCGACGAGCGGGGTTTCCCCGACCGCGTCGAGGAGCGAGTCGTATCTGGTCACGGCTGCTCCGGACGCGCTCCGCCGGCGACCGCGGGCAGGATCGTCACCGCGTCGCCGTCCCTGAGCTGGGTGTCGAGTGAACCGGTGAACCGCACGTCCTCGTCGTTGACGTAGACGTTGACGAAGCGGTGCAGGCCACCCTCGTCGGTGATCAAGCGGCCCTTGAGCCCGGAGTGGTCGGCGTCGAGGTTGTCGATCAGCGCGCCGAGCGTGTCTCCCTGAGCGCTGACTGACTTGGCGCCGCCGGTGTAGGTGCGCAGGATGGTCGGGATCTTCACGTCGATGGCCATGACCGGGTGATGCTCCTGTTGGGTGCGATAACGGATGAGGGCCGGTGCTCCGCTCTGGAAGGTGCAACCGCCGGGACGTCGGAATTCGTCCCGACCGGCGGCGCAGCACCGCGACCGCCGTGGCGCACAGTGGAGCGCAGTGGCGCGCGCAGTGGCGTGAGCGGCGCCGGGAGAGGTTCCGGCGGCGTAACGCTGGGGTCAGCGACAGTCGTAGACCACGTCGCTGCGGGTGTGCCCCAGCAGCACTCGCTCGATCCCCAGCTCAGGCATCGGCCCGCACCGTCTCGACCGGTTCCGCGGTGAGGATCGCGACCGGTTCCGCCGTCAGGATCTGGACCGATTCCTCGGTCACGATCTTTACCGGTTCTTCCGTCACCACACCGTCGCGGATGCGGAACGAGCGAAACTCGATGTCCTCGACCGGCGCAGCCGGATCGCGGGTGGACACCAGCACGTAGTGAGCATCGGGCTCGCCGGCCAGGCTGACGTCGGTTCGCGACGGATAGGCCTCGGTGGCGGTGTGCGAGTGGTAGATCACCACCGGCTCCTCGTCCCGGGCGTCCATGTCCTTGTAGAGGACCAGTTGCTCGGCCGGGTCGAACCGGTAGAAGGTCGGCGAGCGCTCGGCGTTGACCATCTCGACCAGCCGGGTAGCCCGATCGGTACCAGCCGCACCGGCGACGACGCCGCAGGCCTCGTCCGGGTGATCCCGGCGGGCGTGGGCGACGATCGCCTCGCGGATGCTCCGATCGATGGTCAGCACAACCAACAAGGCTACCCGCAGTACGCCGCCACGATCAGCTCAGCGCCGCGGCCACCAGTCCGTCCTGGACCGCGGTCAGCCACTGGTAGATCGCCCGCGCCTGGGCCTGCGGGTCGAGCGGGTCGATGGCCCCGTCGTCGCCGGCGGCGATCTCCAGCGACGTCCCCAGCGCCAGACGCAGGTCGTTCAGGGCCATGATCCAGCGCTCGAGTTCCTCCCGCCCGAGGATGATGTCGCGGCCCCGCCGGGTCGGCGCTTCGGCGGCCGCCGCCAGTTCCGCCCGGCACGCACCCACCCGCTCGCGCCGGGCGTTGTCGAGGTCCTCGCCAACCATCTCGCGGAATTCCTCGGCCGCCTCGGCGTCGTCGAACGCCGCCGGGTAGAGACGCTCCCAGACCGGATCTCCGGGGCCCATCTCGTCCAGCGAGACGAGTAACTCATCGAGTTGGACGCCCAGGATGGTGGCTTCGGTCGGGTCGAAACGCACCCGGGTCTGCGCGCCGGTTCCGGTCAGCTTCACGTGTCTCGTTGCACCGTGGCCCAGAGGCCGTAGCCGTGCAGCCGGGAGGCGTCGAACTCCATTCGTTCCCGCGGCCCGGAGGACACGACGGCCCGGCCCTCCTGGTGCACCGTCAGCATCAGCCGAGTAGCGGTGGGCTCGGGATATCCGAACACGGTCATGAACACATGGGTGACGTAGCTCATCAGGTTGATCGGGTCGTCCCAGACGACGGTCTGCCAGGGCCGGTCAGTTTCGGTGTCCTCCTCGACCTGCGGATCGACGGTTGCGGTGTCGGTGTCGGTCGCCGCCATGACTGCCATGGTGGCACGCCCGACGCGCCAGGCGAACCGGCGGATCGGGCGAGCTTAGGCTGCCCGGATGACTGCCGCGCCCACCGCGACCACCAGTGCGAGCGCGGCCGCGCCGTCGGTCGGCCTGCTGACCGATCGCTACGAGCTGACCATGCTCGACGCCGCCCGGCGCGACGGCACCTCTGAGCGCAGCTGCGTGTTCGAGGTGTTCGCCCGCCGCCTGCCCGAGGGGCGCCGCTACGCGGTGGTGGGCGGGACCGGCCGCCTGCTCGAACTGATCCGCGACTTTCGCTTCGCCGAGGTAGACGTCGCCTGGCTGGCCGAGCAGCACGTCGTCAGCGACGCCACCTGCGAGTTCCTGCGGGGGTATCGCTTCGCCGGCGATGTGGACGGCTACCCGGAGGGGGAGCTGTTCTTTCCCGGCTCACCGATCCTGACCGTGCGCGGCTCGTTCGCCGATGCGGTGGTGCTGGAGACGCTGGTGCTCTCCGTGCTCAATCACGACAGCGCGATCGCTTCCGCCGCGGCCAGGATGGTGAGTGCCGCCGGTGGCCGGCCGCTGATCGAGATGGGGTCCCGACGCACCCACGAGCGCGCGGCCCTGGCCAGCGCCCGGGCGGCGTACCTGGCCGGGTTCGCGGCCACGTCGAACCTGGCCGCCGGCCGGCGCTACGGCCTGCCGACGACCGGCACCGCGGCGCACTCCTTCACCCTCCTGCACGACGACGAGCGCCGCGCCTTCGCCAGTCAGGTCGCGGCGCACGGCGTCGGCACCACGCTGTTGGTCGACACCTTCGACATCACCCGGGGCATCGAGAACGCCGTGGCGGCGGCCGGTCTGCGGCTCGGCGCGATCCGCATCGACTCCGGCGACCTGGCCGTCCTGGCCCACCACGCGCGGGCCCAACTGGACGCGCTGGGCGCCACCGGAACCAAGATCGTGCTCAGCGGTGACCTCGACGAGTACGCCATCGCGGCCCTCGCCGCCGCGCCGGTGGACTCCTACGGCGCCGGTACCGCCGTGGTGGTCGGCTCCGGGGCGCCCACCGCCGGGTTGGTCTACAAGCTCGTGGAAGTCGACCGCCGGCCGGTCGCCAAGCGCTCGGAGCACAAGATCAGCCGTGGCGGCGCCAAGCTCGCGGTGCGCCGACACCGCGAGACCGGCACGGCCACCGAGGAGGTCGTCTATCCGGTGGCCGGGCCGGTGCCAACGGCCGAGGACCACGACGTCGTCTTGGCCCGCCCGCTCCTGCGCGGCGGTGAGCCGGTCGCCGACCTGCCGACACTGGACCAGTCGCGCAACCACCTGGCCGCGGCCATGGTCACGCTGCCCTGGGACGGCCTCAAGCTGTCCCGAGGAGAGCCGGCCCTGCCCACGACCTTCCTCGACCTCTGAGCATGCGCCCGGCGAACGATCCCAGCGATTCACACCTCCCGCGGCGGCCGTAGCATCGGTTCGTGGCCAGCGCGGCGATCATCGTGGACGTCCAGAACGACTTCTGTGAGGGCGGTTCGCTCGCCGTCACGGGCGGCGCGGCCACGGCCCGGGCGATCAGCGAATGGTTGCCGGACCAGTCGTTCAACCACGTGGTCGCCACTCGCGACCACCACATCGACCCGGGCGGTCACTTTTCCGCCGCCCCGGACTTCGCCGCGACCTGGCCCCCGCACTGCGTGGTGGGAACCGGCGGCGTCGAGTTCCACTCCGACCTCGCCACCGACCGCATCGAGGCCGTCTTCGACAAGGGCGAGTACGCCGCGGCCTACTCCGGCTTCGAGGGCACCAGCGACGGCACGTCCCTCGCTGACTGGCTGCGCGAGCGGGCGGTGGATCGGGTCACCGTGGTCGGCATCGCCACCGACCACTGCGTACGCGCCACCGCGCTCGACGCGACAGCCCTCGGGCTGCGCACGACGGTGGAGTTGGACCTGACCGCCGGAGTGGCTCGCCTTACCACCGAGGCCGCGCTGACTGCGCTCAGCGAAGCCGGCGTCACCCTGCGCGGTACACCGGTTCTCGGCTGACCCTGGTCGGCGCGCTGCTCGGCCGCACCGGGCCAAGCCGCGGTATCGGCTTCGGCGGGCACAGCGCTCAACTCGGGCGCAGATCGGCCCCGGACCGGAACTCGGAGGCCTGGGCCTGCCCGTTCAGCTGCCGGGGTCGGTGTCACGGGCGCTCTGCCACGGTGCGCCGCCGCCGACCGCCGCCTGGCCGAACTGGTGCGCGGCATCGGGCGTGTTGCGCTTGGAGTAACGCGCCTCGGACTCGAGCCGCGGGACCAGATGCGGGTAGTGGTACTCGAAGGCCGGGCGCTCCGAGCGGATGCGCGGGAGTGAAGTGAAGTTGTGCCGCGGCGGGGGGCACGAGGTCGCCCATTCCAGGGAGTTGCCGTGGCCCCACGGGTCGTCGGACGTCACGATCTCTCCGTGCCGATAGGACTTGTAGACGTTGTACAGGAACGGCAGCATCGACGCGCCGAGCAGGAATGACCCGATCGTCGAGACGGTGTTGAGGGTGGTGAAGCCGTCGGTCGGCAGGTAGTCGGCGTACCGGCGCGGCATGCCCTTGTTGCCCAGCCAGTGCTGGACCAGGAAGGTGAGGTGGAAGCCGAAGAAGGTCATCCAGAAGTGCAGCTTGCCCAGACGTTCGTCGAGGTAGCGGCCGGTGAACTTCGGGAACCAGAAGTAGACGCCGGAGTACGCGGCGAACACGATGGTCCCGAACAGCACGTAGTGGAAGTGGGCCACCACGAAGTAGGTGTCGCTGACGTGGAAGTCAATCGGCGGGCTGGCCAGCAGCACACCGGACAACCCGCCGAACAGGAACGTCACCATGAAGCCGAGAGAGAAGAGCATCGGCGTCTCGAACGAGACCGCGCCGCCCCACATCGAGCCGATCCAGGCGAAGAACTTCAGGCCGGTCGGGACGGCGATGAGGAACGACAGTAGCGAGAAGAACGGCAGCAGGACCTGGCCGGTGACGAACATGTGGTGCGCCCACACGGTCAAGGACAACGCGGCGATGGACAGGGTCGCAAAGACCAGCCCCTTGTAACCGAACAGCGGCTTGCGGCTGAAGACCGGGATGACCTCGGTGACGATGCCGAAGAACGGCAGCGCCACGATGTAGACCTCCGGATGCCCGAAGAACCAGAACAGGTGCTGCCACAGCACGGCCCCACCGTTGACCGGGTCGAAGACCTGCGCACCGAGGTGCCGGTCGGCGTAGAGCACCAGCAACGCCGCGGTCAGGATCGGGAACGCCAGCAGCACCAGCACGCTGGTGACCAGGATGTTCCAGGTGAAGATCGGCAGACGGAACATCGTCATCCCCGGAGCGCGCATCGTCACCACGGTCGTGACCATGTTGACGCCGCCGAGGATCGTGCCCAGGCCGGAGAGGGCCAGCCCGATGATCCACAGATCCCCGCCGACGGTAGGGCTGTTGATCGCCGAGTTGAGCGGCGCGTACGCCGTCCACCCGAAGTCGGCGGCGCCGTTCGGGGTCAGGAACCCCGAGGTGGCGGTCAGTGCCCCGAAGAGGTACAGCCAGTAGGAAAAGGCGTTCAGGCGAGGGAAAGCGACGTCGGGCGAGCCGATCTGCAGCGGCAGCACCAGGTTGGCGAACGCGAAGACCAGCGGGGTAGCGAAGAACAGCAGCATGATCGTGCCGTGCATCGTGAACAGCTGGTTGTACTGCTCCGGGGAAAGGAACTGCATACCCGGACGGGCCAGCTCGGCGCGCATGAGAAGGGCCATCAACCCGCCGAGCATGAAGAAGAGGAACGACGTCACGAGGTACATCTGCCCGATCAGCTTGTGATCGGTGGTGCGCAGCACCCGCAGGAACATTGAGCCCCGGCCGGCCGTGTGCTCGGGGAAGGGGCGAACCCGGATGTACTCGGGACGCACCCCCTGATCGTCGCCCGCGCCCGGTTCGCCGACGGTGCGTGGGTCCGCTGTCGTGGTCACGCATACCTCCGCCGGTCACCGGCGCCAGCACCGCCTGGCGTCTCGCTCGAAGGTTCACGATAGCCGCTCCCGCGGGCGTCGTTACCCCGGGGGCAGGGTCGAAGTTCGGCCGTTTTTCACGGATTGGGCACCGATTCGGCCGACCCACCCGGTGCCGGCCCGAGCACCGCTCGCGCCGCCGGGCCGCGGCCGATGTGGGAGCGAGTAAGTGCCGAGGCGTCCGCCCACGGTCACCCCTTCAGCGCACCTCCCAGCCCGGCGCCGCGCAGGAAGAAGCGCTGCACCAGCAGGAAGACCACGATGGGCAGGGCGGTCGAGATCAGCAGCGCGGCCAGCAACGTGTCCAGCTCGATGGTGCCGGCCAGGGTCGGCAGGCGCACTGAGAGCGGCTGCTTGGCTGGATCGGGAAGCACCAGCAGCGGCCAGAGGAAGTCCTTCCAGGACGCGATGATCGCGAATACCGACACGACACCCAAGATCGGACGTGACATCGGCAGCACGATCGACCAGAACAGGCGGACTGCCCCGGCGCCGTCGGCCTGGGCCGCCTCGAAGATCTCGCGGGGCAGGTTGTCGAAGAACCCCATGCCGAGGGGCGCCGGGTCGCCGGCTCCGCTGGGTCCGCTGGGTCCGCTGGGTCCGCTGGGTCCGCTAGGTCCGCTAGGTCCACGAAACGTCCTCACGCCGTTTGGCCAAGCCGGCGCCGTGTTCGTCGCGCCGGTGGAGGGTGACCGTAGGCTCGTGAACCTCTTATTGCAATATCTTCGGAGAAGGTTGCAGAATCGCGATTAACTTGCGTAATTTGCGTACTCCATGTAAGCCGGTAGGCGATCGGACGGCGGTCAGCCGCCGCTGGGCGCCGGCCCGGTGGAGCCGCGGACGACCAGTTCAGGCTCGAAGAGAAGCTCGCCGGGGGCGACAGCTCCCCCGGTACCGCCGGAGATCTGCCCGACCATCAGGTCGACGGCGGCGCGGCCCATCGCCTCGATTGGCTGACGGACCGTCGTGAGGGGCGGATCGGTGCAGTTCATGAACGCGGAGTCATCGAAGCCGACGACCGACACCTCGCCGGGTACCTGTCGGCCGGCCCGCCGGGCGGCCCGGATGGCGCCCAGTGCAATGGGGTCACTCGCACAGATGAGGCCCGTGACGCCCCGGCCGAGCAGCACGGTCGCCGCCGCCTGACCGCCCTCGATCGAGAACAGCGTGTTGGCGACGTATTCGGGGGCAAGCTCGCGGTCCAGCCGGTTCAGGGCCGCCCGGGCCGCGGCGAACTTGCGCTGCGACGGGATGTGGTCGCGCGTGCCCAGGATCAACCCGATGCGGCGGTGGCCCAGGGAGACCAGATGCGAGATCGCCTGCTCGACGGCCGAAGCATCGTCGCAGGAGACCCGCGGAAACGGGAGATGTTCGATGGCCGCGTTGACCAGGACGGTCGGAAGGTTGCGGTCGGCGAGATGGGCGTAGTGCTCGTGCGGGGCCTGGGCCAGGGTGTAGTTCCCGCCGGCGAAGACCACGCCGGAGACCTGCTGCTGCAGGAGCAGATCCACGAAGTCGGCCTCCTGCACCCCGCCCGTGCTCTGGGTGCACAGGACTGGCGTGAACCCTTGCTGGGCGAGCGCACCGCCGACCACCTCGGCGAAGGCCGGAAAGATCGGGTTCTGCAGCTCGGGCAGGACGAGGCCCACCAGCCGGGCCCGCTCGCCGCGCAGCTGAGTGGGGCGTTCATAGCCGAGCACGTCCAAGGCCGTCAAGACGGCCTGCCGGGTCGATTCCGACACACCGTCCTTGCCGTTGAGCACTCGGCTTACCGTCGCCTCGCTGACCCCCACCTTGGCGGCAACGTCAGCAAGTCTTCGCGCCATTCTTGCAACTATAGTGCACTTCTTGCCGAGGGTTTGCGCAATCCGAGCGCGGGTGGGGCCTTCGGTCCGAGCGGCCGGTTGGTCCACCGAGGGCGCCGCCGACTGGGCTGTGCGAATCTCGGCCGGTCAACTGTTGCGCTGTCAGCAACCCCCGAGAGGATCACTATGACCGCCGCCCAGGACCGCAGGACCCACCACCCCACCGTGCTGGCCGCCGCCGAGAAGCGCTCAGCCGACGGGCAGCTGCGCGCCGCCGACGCGATCACCACCTTCGCCGGCTCGATGAAGTTCGTTTACCTGCACGCGGTGGTCTTCGCGGTGTGGATGTTGGCTTTCGAGAAGAGTCCGTGGCCCACCCTGACCCTGGTCGTCTCGCTGGAGGCGATCTTCCTGTCCACCTTCGTGATGATCGGCCAGAACCGGCAGGCCGCCTTCCAACAGGCGAAGGCCGACCACGATTTCGTGGCCAGCGAGCAGGAGCTGCATCTCAATACCGAATTGACGCGCACGATTCAGCAACTCACCGCCGACATCCATGGACGCCTCTTCCCGGCGACCGACGAAGGACCCGGCGCAGCCGATCGAGCCGGTGACCCGCCGGCCGGGCCGGGCCCTCTCGCGTCGCCGTAGTTGCGGGCCAGTACTTTCAGCGCATGCGGGCCGTCGTCTACACGCACACCGGTGACCCGAGCGTGCTGGACCTGGTCGACAAGGCGTACCCCCGTCCCGGTCCGGGTGAAGTTCTGGTGCACATCCATCGCTCGGGGGTGAACCCGACCGACTGGAAGTCGCGGCAGGGCAGCGGCTCGCCAGCCTCCGTCGACCCCCCGCAGACGCCCGGTCAGGACGGCGCGGGCGTCGTCGAGGCGGTCGGCGAGGGAGTCGAAGCGGCCCTCACCGGCCTGCGGGTGTGGGTCTGGGAGGCCGCATATCACCGCCCCGAGGGCACGGCGCAGGAACTGGCCCTGCTTCCCGCCCGCCAGGTGGTCACGCTGCCCGACGGCGCCTCCTTCGACCTCGGCGCCAGCCTCGGCATCCCGTTCCTCACCGCCCACCGGTGCCTCACCGTCGCCGAGGACGGCCCGCACCGGCTGGGACCCGGCGCCCTGGCCGGGCGCACCGTCCTCGTCGTGGGCGGGGCCGGCGCGGTCGGCAACGCGGCGATCCAGCTCGCCCGCTGGTCGGACGCCACCGTGCTGAGCACCGTCAGCAGCGCCGGCAAGGCCAATGCGGCTGCCGCGGCCGGTGCCGACCACGTGATCAACTATCTCGAGCAGGACGTCGTGGCCGAGATCGCCAAGATCGCCCCGCACGGCGTGGACGCGATAGTCGAGGTGGCCGCGGCCGCCAATGCGGCGATCGATGCCCAGGTCGTGGGCCGGCACGGATCCGTGGCGGTCTACGCCGATCAGGGTGGCGGTGAGGTCACCTTGCCGATCCGGGCATTCATGGTGCCCAACGCCCGGTGGCAATTCGTGCTCGTCTACACCGAGCCGGCGCAGGCCAAAGCCTTCGCGGTCGAAGACGTTGCCGCCGCCGTGCTCGACGGCGCGGTGCGGGTAGGGCCCGAGGCCGGACTGCCGCTGCACCACTTCCCACTCGACCGGATGCGCGACGCACACCTCGCCGTGCAGAACGCCACGGTAGGCAAGGTTCTGATCGACGTCACCGACTGACGCCGATCTCGCACCGAACCGCACAACGACAGCCGGGCCCGGCG
>JALZBL010000197.1 GCA_030947395.1 Actinomycetota bacterium
GTGGTGTCCCGTTGGGCACCCGGGCGATCCTCGGCGGGGTTATCCACCCCTGTGGATGGGCCTGGGGAGAACTACACCCGTGTAATGAACTACCGGCCGAGCCGGCCGTGGCGTCAGCGCCACCGCACCGCCATGACGAGGCCGACCACCAGGAAGCCGAAGCCGACCGCGAAGTTCCACGCGTTGAGGTCCCGTATCAGGGGGATTCGCTCCCCGGCTATGTAGTAGACCGAGATCCACGCGAGCCCGATCACGAAGACGATCAGCATCGCCACCGGGTACCAGGGTGCACTCGGCGCCAGTTGGCGCGACGACGACGATGGACCCAGCACCGAACTCGGCGGGGTGTAGTCGCTCTTCTTGCGGACCTTGCTCTTCGGCACGATACGTCTCCTCGGCTGCTTGGCAGGTAGCCTAGCCGCGCGCCGTCGTGCCGCGACGGACCTCGTCGACAGGGGAACGGTTCGTGACCAGCCAACGCCGTTCGATCTGGAACGTGCTGGTGCCGATGGTCGCGCTCGCGGCCGGATTGCTCTTCGCCACCAGCGCCAACGTCTCTCGGGGCACCGACCTGCGCAGCGACGGCACCCGCGGCCTGCTCGGCCTGGTCCGCGGGGCGCAGCACCAGGTGGGCGGCGACGAGGCCGCGCTGCGCCGTCTGGACGCCCAGGTCCGCGCCGTTACGGACCACGCCGGGGAATCCAATAGCAGCGTGGCGGCCCAGAACCGGCGTATCCGGACCCTGAAGGAGCCGGCCGGCCTCGCCGCGCTGACCGGACCCGGTCTCACCGTCACCCTGGACGACGCCCACAATCCGCCGACCGACCCGGGCATCGATCCCAACGACACCGTGGTGCATCAGTCCGACCTGCAGGCCGTGGTCAATGCGCTGTGGGCCGGAGGGGCCGAGGCGATGTCGATCGCCGGGCAACGGGTGGTCGCCAGCAGTGCGGTGCGCTGTGTCGGCAACACCCTCTTACTCAACGGGCGGGTGTACTCGCCACCCTTCCCGGTTGCCGCGATCGGCCCGGCGGACCCGATGCGGGCCGCGCTGCAGCGTTCACCGGGCGTCACGCTCTACCGTGACGCGGTGGACGCCATCGGCCTGACCTATCGCGTGGAAGCGAGTCGGGTGCTGCGCGTACCGGCCTATGACGGGGTTCCGGTTGCCGCGTCGGCCAAGGTGCTGCACTGATGAGCGGTCCCGCCGCCGTTGAGCCGGCGCGGCGGCATCGGCGTGGTGACCTCGTCCGCGCCGGCGTGCGCGGAATCGGACAGACTCTCGTAACGGTCGGCCTGGTTCTGCTGCTGTTCGTCGTCTACGAGGTGTGGGTGACCAACATCTACGCGCACCGCAAGCAGAACGACGTGCACAAGCAGTTCCAGCGCTCGATTGCCGCGGGCACGGATCCGCTCAAGGGCGTGGACCGGCTGAAGCTGCCGGCGGGCAAGCAGGTGGTTCTCCCGGCCGGACAGGGCTTCGCCAACCTCTACATCCCCACCCTGGGCAAGGACTACGCCTTCACGATCGTGCAGGGCGTCCGCGACGGCGACCTGGAGAAGGGACCGGGCCACTACCCCGGCACGGCGATACCGGGCCAGGTCGGCAATTTCTCGATCGCCGGACACCGGGTGGGCAAGGGCGAGCCGTTCCTGAACCTCAACGAGCTGCGTCCGGGGGATGCCGTCGTGGTGCAGACCGCCGGAAACTGGTACATCTATCGCGTCCTCGGCAACACCGCGTCCGGTGACCTCTCCGCCGCGGACGCCCAGGGCGTGGTCGGGCGCCAGATCGTCGCACCGAGCGACGTCGACGTGATCGACCCGGTGCCCGGGCACCCCGGCGAGACGCCTTCACGGGTCCTGATGACCATGACGACCTGCCACCCTAAGTACAGCGCCGACCGGCGCATGATCGTGCATGCGCTGCTGGCCCGGGCGGTGAAGGCGTCCGGCACTCAGACGCCGCGCGAACTCGGAGGGAGGCTGTAAGCCGTGTACACGTGGATCTGGAGGCACCTGCCCGGCCCGCTGGCGCTGCGCTGGTTCGAGGCGTTGCTGCTGGTGGCGGCGGTCAGCGCGCTGTTGCTGTTCGTCGTCTTTCCGTGGATTGAGCCGCGCCTGCCGATCAACGACGTCACGGTCAACGGAGGGTGACCGTGCGGGTCCTCGTGATCGACAACTACGACAGCTTCGTTTACAACCTCGTCCAGTACCTGGCCCAACTCGGGGCGGACGTCATGGTGCGGCGCAACGACGCGGTGGCCGCCGGCGACGTCACATCCCTCGGCGTGGACGGCGTGCTGATCTCCCCGGGACCGGGCACGCCCGAGCGGGCCGGGATCTCCATGGAGCTGGTGCAGGTGTGCGCGGCGGCCACCTTGCCGCTGTTCGGGGTCTGCCTGGGTCATCAGGCGATCGGTGCGGCTTACGGGGCAAAGGTCTCCCGGGCGCCGGAGCTGTTGCACGGCAAGACGAGCGAGGTGGTCCACCGCGGGGACGGCGTGCTCGCCGGGCTACCGTCGCCGTTCACGGCTACGCGCTACCACTCGTTGGCCGTCGAGGAATCGACCTTGCCCACGGCGATCGAGGTCACCGCCCGGACCGAGTCCGGCGTAGTGATGGCCGTGCGCCATCGGGACCTACCGATCGAGGGCGTGCAGTTCCACCCGGAGTCGGTGCTGACCCAGGGTGGCCACCGGATGCTCGCCAACTGGCTGCGTTCCTGCGGTGCCGATGTCGACGAGGCGCGGGTGAGCGAGCTCACCGAAAGCGTCGAGACGCTGCGCCGCCAGGCCTTCACCGCCGCGGTCTCCTAGCCGGTTCGGCAACGGAGCGCTCGAGGACTGGGTCGTAAACGCCGAAGATCGCTCGGCTCATCGAACGCGGGCGCCGTTGCGCCACACCTGGTGGATCAGGTCCACCCCCGGGCGGTAGGCCAGGTGCACCGCGCTGGGCGCGTCGAGGACCACCAGGTCGGCTCGGCGCCCCACCGCGATGGCTCCGATGTCGCCCCGGCGCAGGGCCGCGGCCCCGCCGCGGGTGGCCGCGGTGATCGCCTCGGCCGGCGTCATCCGCATCTCGCGCACCGCCAGGGCGAGCGCGAGGGGCATCGACGTGGAGTAGGCCGAGCCGGGGTTGCAGTCGGTGGCGATGGCGACGGTGACGCCGGCGGCCAGCAGGCGCCGCGCGTCGGGGTACGGCGAGCGGGTCGAGAACTCGGCCAGCGGCAGCAGGGTGGCGACCGTGTCGGGGGCGTCGGCCAGCGCGGCGACGTCGGCGTCATCGAGATGGGTGCAGTGGTCGGCGCTGGCCGCACCGGTCTCGACCGCGACCTGCACGCCGGGGCCCGCCCGCAGCTGATTGGCGTGCACGCGCGGGATCAGCCCGGCGGTCCGTCCGGCGGTCAGCACGGTTCGGGCCTGGTCGGCGTCGAAGGCGCCCTGGTCGCAGAACACGTCGATCCAGCGGGCCAGCGGCGCGCAGGCGGCCAGCATCGGACCGGCGACCAGTGCGACGTAGGCGTCGGCGTCGCTCGCTTCGGCCGGGACGACGTGCGCGCCCAGGAAGGTCGTCTCGGCGGTGAACTCCGCGGCCAGCCGCAGCGACCGCGCCTCGGTCGCCACGTCCAGGCCGTAGCCTGACTTGCACTCGAACGTCGTCACACCACTGCGCAGCAGCTCACCGGCCAGCCGGTCCAGGTTGGCCCGAAGCGTCTCCTCCGATGCGGCACGGGTGGCGCCCACCGTGGCTCGGATCCCACCGGCCGCGTAGGGCTGGCCCGACATCCGGGCGGCGAACTCGGCCGTCCGGTCGCCGGCGAAGACCAGGTGGGCGTGACTGTCGACGAAGCCGGGGAGCGCGGCCCGGCCGGCGAGGTCGACCTCCTGATCGGCGGCGGGGGCGGACGCCGACTCACCGACCCAGGCGATGACGTCACCGTCGAGGACGAGCGCGGCGTTGGTCAGCTGCCCCATTTCGTCATCCTGGGTGGTGAGCTCCCCGATGCCGGTGAGCAGCGTAGTGGTCGGGCTAATGACTGGCTCGCCTTCTCATCGCCGCTTTGTGTAGCTGGGACGCGCCGATCGAGCGCCGTCGCCCGCTCCAGCCGCACAAGGCTCGCGTGGGTAGCTCATCGACCCGCTGGATCGGTCGGGTAAATGGAGCCGGCCGCGGCGTCGGCGACGGCCAGGGCCCGGCCACTGGCGACCAGATCGACGGCCGCCTCGATCTCCGGAGTCAGGAAGCGGTCCGGACCCACCGTCGGCACTCGTTCGCGCAGCGCGGCGACCGCCGCGGCGGGGGGCCGGCCGGGGCGCAGCGGCGCCCGCAGGTCCAGGG
>JALZBL010000198.1 GCA_030947395.1 Actinomycetota bacterium
GGCCGGAGTCGAGCAGGGGCAGCACCACCTGGGTCTCCGGGTCGCCGAAGCGGGCGTTGAACTCCACGACCCGCGGTCCGGCCCTCGTCATGGCCAGCCCGATGTAGAGCAACCCGGCGAACGGCGTCCCGCGCCGGGCCATCTCGGCCACGGTCGGCTCGGCCACGGTGCGCACCACGTCCGCCACCGTCTCGGCGGGTAGCCAAGCCAGCGGTGCGTATGCGCCCATTCCGCCGGTGTTCGGACCCTGGTCGCCGTCGAAGGCCCGCTTGAAGTCCTGGGCCGGCAGCAACGGCACGACCGCGGCGCCGTCGGTCAGGCAGAACAGCGAGACCTCGGGACCGTCGAGGAACTCCTCGACGACCACCCGGGTGCTGCGGGCGGCGTGGGCCAGCGCGGCCGCGCGGTCGGTGGTGACGAGCACGCCCTTGCCCCCCGCCAGCCCGTCGTCCTTGACGACGTACGGCGGCCCGAACTCCTCCAGCGCGGCCGCGACCGCCGACCCGTCGGTGCAGACGCGGGCCGCAGCGGTGGGCACACCGGCCGCGGACATGACCCCCTTGGCGAAGGCCTTGCTGCCCTCCAGGGCGGCGGCCGCCGCGGACGGACCGAAGCAGTCGACGCCCGCCGCGCGGACCGCATCGGCCACCCCAGCGACCTGCGGGGCCTCGGGTCCTATCACGACCAGGTCGGCGCCAAGGCCGACGGCGAGGGCGGCCACCGCGGCCGGATCCTCGGCCACCACGCCGCGCTGCTCGGCTACGGCGGCCGTCCCGGCGTTGCCCGGCGCGCAGACCAGGGACGTGACCGCCGGGTCGTGGGCGAGAGCCAGGCACAGGGCGTGCTCGCGGGCACCGGAGCCGATCACGAGAACGCGCACCGCGCCGACCCTACGGACGCGGTCCGACGGCCGCCGCACCGCTCGCCCGCACTGGGGCCGGTTCACCGCCGAGCAGGTCGTGCACGGTGACGATCTCCTCGCGCCCGGCGCCGACCCCGATGGCCGAGATGCGCACGCCCATCATCGATTCCAGCGCCGACACGTAGTCGCGGGCGTTGCGCGGCAGGTCGGCCAGCCGGCGGGCACCGGCGAGGTTCTCGGTCCAGCCGGGAAACGTCTCGAACACCGGCACGGCGCGGCTGAACTCGGCCTGGGTCATCGGCAGCTCGTCGTAGCGCACGCCGTCGACCTCATAGGCCACGCACACCGGCACCTCGTCCAGGCCGGTGAGGACGTCGAGCTTGGTCAGCACGAAGTCGGTGACCCCGTTGATCCTCGCGGCGTAGCGCGCGACCACCGCGTCGAACCAACCGCAACGCCGCGGCCGCCCGGTAGTTGTGCCGTACTCCGCGCCGGCCTCGCGCAGGAGGTCGCCCTTGTCGTCCAGCAGTTCGGTCGGGAACGGGCCCTCACCGACGCGGGTGGTGTATGCCTTCACGACGGCGATCACCGCGTCGATACGGGTCGGCGGGATTCCGCTGCCGGTGCAGGCCCCGCCCGCCGTCGCGTTGGAGGAGGTGACGAACGGATACGTGCCGTGGTCGACGTCGAGCAGGGTCGCCTGCCCGGCCTCGAGGATCACCGTCCGGCCCTCGTCCAGCAACCGCTTGAGCAGCAGCGAGGTGTCGGCCACCATCGGGCGGAGCCGGTCGGCGTAACCGAGCAGTTCCTCGATCACCGCCTCCGCCTCGACCGCCTTACGGTTGTAGACCTTGACCAGCACCTGGTTCTTGGTGGCCAGCGCTCCGGTCACGCGATCCCTGAGCACGTCCGCGTCGAACAGGTCCTGGATGCGGATGCCGACCCGCGACATCTTGTCGGCGTACGTGGGGCCGATGCCGCGACCGGTCGTGCCGATCTTGCGGCTGCCCAGGAAGCGTTCGGTGACCAGGTCCAACGTGCGGTTGTACGGCGTGACGACGTGAGCGGCGGCGCTGATCACCAGGCGGGACGGGTCGACCCCGCGGGCGATGAGGGCGTCGAGCTCCTCGAAGAGCACGGCGAGGTCGACCACCACACCGTTGCCGATCACCGGGATGCAACCGGGGGTGAGAATGCCCGAGGGCAGCAGGTGCAGGGCGTACTTCTCGCCGTCGACGACGATGGTGTGGCCGGCGTTGTTGCCGCCGTTGAACTTCACGACGGCATCGACGCGCGATCCGAGCAGATCGGTGGCCTTGCCTTTTCCCTCATCACCCCACTGGGCGCCGACGAGCACGATCGCGGACATGGACGACACTCCCGTCACTGGCTGGCACTGGCGGCGGCTCCGACTGGCGGCGGCCGACCGGGCGATGGGCCGTCCGACGGGGGAAGGGTAACCAACGTGGACCTAGTGCTGCTCTCACTCGGTGCGGCCGCCGAGGAGGCCACCGCCGGCCCGGCCGAGGCAGCGCTGGCCGGGGCCGGCGCACGGGTGGAGGCAGTCGGATGGCCCCGCGGCCTCGGCCGGCCCGGATTGGACGCGGTGCTTGACCGACTCGGCGGCCGGCGGCTGGTGATCGCGGCCGATGTCTCGCCGCTGGCCGCGGTGCTGCGCCGGTTGATGCGCCGCGGTGAGCTGGCCCGGGTGGAAACGGCGGTGCTGCCGATCAGGCCGGTGCCGTTCCTCGCCCGGCACGGGATCCGCCCTGACCTGGCCGCCGCGGCGCGTGTTGCCGTGGAGGCGGCGTGCCGGACGGTCGGGGTGCTCAAGGACGACTCGGGCGATGTGGTGGTCGATCGGGCCGAACTGCGACCGTGGGCCGGGCGCGGGGTGTGGGTACGCGCCTACGTCGACGACGAGCGCCTGTGCGACGGCGAGATCGCCGGCCTGCGGGTGGAACGCGGCGGCGACGGTGGCCTGCGGGCGACGGTGACCTCCCGGGGCCTCGGTCGGAAGCGGACCGCGCAGGGGCGGGCGCTCCAGCTAGCCTGCGACCCGGCCGCCCTGAGCTCCGACGGTGCGCCGCGCGAGCAGCCGCGCCGGCGGCGCACCTGGTGGGACGAACCCGGGCAGTGGCGCCTGGCCGTCGGTGCCCCGCTCGGCTGAGCAAGCCAGGTCCGAGCGGAAGTGGCGGATTTCTCGCCGTAGGAGGGTTCTGCCGTCAAGAGCGAGGAGGGGAGGGGGGCGGCGACCGAGGATCGGCTCAGCGGCGGGCGAGTGCGGCCCACTGGGCCAGTCGGCGTTCGCGGTACCGGCGCTCGGGATCGGTGGCCGGGTGCCGCAAAGCTTCCTGCCCGGCGGTCGCCGCCTCGTCGTAGCGCCCCCGCCGGGCCAGCAACTCCGAGCGCACCGCCCACCACCGAGCGTCCCGGACGGTGAGGCGGTCCAACTCGTCCAGCGCGGCCGCCGCGCCATGCACCTCGGCCACCGCGACCACTCGGTTCAGCGCGACCGCCGGACCGGGGACCACCCCCAGCAGCAGGTCGTACAGCCGCAGGATCTCCACCCAGTCGGTGGCGGCGTAGGTGCTGGCCACCGCATGCTGGGCGGCGAGGGCGGCCTCCAGCTGGTACGGATCCGCCTGCCCGCCGGTACGCGTCAACGAGCGGTTGAGCAGGTCGATGCCCTCGGCGATCGCCGCGCGGTCCCACTTCGAGCGGTCCTGATCGCCCAGCAGCACGACCTCACCCGCCGGGTCGGTACGGGCGGGGCGGCGGCCCTCGGTGAGCAGCAGCAGCGCGAGCACCGCGGCCGGAGCGGCCTCGTCGGGCATCAGCGCGACCAGGTGCCGACCCAGCCGGATCGCCTCCTGGCCGACCAGCGGGTCACCGAGCTGCGCTCCGCTCGGTGCGCTGTGCCCGGCGGTATACAACGCGTGGAGCACCGCGCACACCGCCGCCAGCCGCTCGGGCAGGTCGGCATCGGAGGGGATGCGGTACGGGATCCCGGCGGTGGCGATCTTGCCGCGGGTGCGGGTGAGCCGCTTGGCCATCGCCGCCTCGCTGGTCAGCAGGCAGTCCGCGATCTGGGCCACGCTTAGCCCGCACAACGCCCGCAACGACAGCGCGACCCGCGCGTCGAGGGACAGGGCCGGGTGGCAGCAGGTGAAGATCAGGCGTAGCTGGTCGTCGCGCACGGTCTGCGCGCTGGGTCCGTCGGGACCGGTGAGATTCATCAGCGCGACGCCCTCCCGCTCCTTGCCGGCCCGCCGCCGCTCCCGGCGCAGGATGTCGATGGCCCGGTGGCGCGCGGTGACGGCCAGCCACGCCCGCGGGTCGTCGGGGATCCCGGACGCCGGCCAGGTGCGCAAGGCGCTAATGACTGCTTCCTGCACCGCGTCCTCGGCC
>JALZBL010000026.1 GCA_030947395.1 Actinomycetota bacterium
ACCGAACATCGTGTTCGTGCTGACCGATGACCTGTCGATGAACCTGGTGCAGTACATGCCGCACGTGCTTGCCCTCCAACGTGCGGGTACCTCGTTCAGCAACTACACGGTCACCGACTCGCTGTGTTGCCCGTCGCGGTCTTCGATCTTCTCCGGCAAGTTCCCGCACAACACTGGGGTGTTCACCAACACCGGCTCCGACGGCGGGTTCAACGTGTTCCACGCCCGCGGTGAGGAGAGCGCCACGTTCGCCACCGCGCTGCAGAGGGCCGGCTACCGCACCGCGATGATGGGCAAGTACCTCAACGGCTACGAGCCGGCCGCGACGCTCGGCGGGACGCAGCCGTACGTGCCGCCGGGCTGGACCGAGTGGGACGTGGCCGGCTCGGGCTACAAGGAGTTCGACTACGACCTGAACCAGAACCACCACGTGGTGCACTACGGTCACGCCGACGCCGACTACCTGACCGACGTCGTCAGCGCCAAGGGTTCGGCGTTCATCACTACGTCCACGGCGGCGCATTCGCCGTTCCTCCTGGAGATCGCGACGTTCGCCCCGCACGGCCCGTATACGCCGGCGCCCCGTGATGCGAACGCGTTCCCCGGCCTGAAGGCCCCCCGCGGCCCGGCATTCGACAAATTGCCGACCGCGGCCCCGGCGTGGCTGGGCGTCCGCGCTGCGCTGACTGACCGGGAGAAGGCAAAGATCGATACGGCGTTCCGCAAGCGCGTCCAGGCGGTGCAGGCGGTGGACCGCATGATCGGCTCGCTGCAGTCCACCCTCACCCAGGCCGGCGTCGCGGGCCGCACCGACATCGTGTTCAGTTCCGACAACGGCTACCACATGGGCGAGTACCGGCTGACGCCCGGCAAGATGACCGCGTTCGACACCGACGTCAACGTTCCCCTCGTCGCGGCCGGACCCGGGATACGCGCCGCGGCAGTGGTCGGCGCACCGCTGCAGAACATCGACCTGTGCCCGACCTTCGAAGCCCTCGCCGGCGCGGCGACGCCGGCCAACGTCGATGGCCACAGCCTGGTCTCGCTGCTCTACGGGCAGTCGGCCGCCGGCTGGCGCACGGCCTCCCTGGTCGAACACCACGGCCCCGACAAGGCGGCCGCCGACCCCGACCGCCCGACCAAGAAGAGCGGCAACCCGCCGCCCTATGAGGCGTTACGCACCACCAGCTATACCTACGTCGAATATGCCGGCGGCGCGATCGAGTACTACGACCGCCGCACCGACCCCAACGAACTCCACAACGTCGCCGGGCAACTCCCGGCCGCCACGCGCGCAGCCCGGCATTCCGACCTCGCGGCGATGACCGCCTGCCACGGTCAGGCCGCCTGCTGGGTGGCCGGGCACGTCACCGCCTGAACCGGTAGCTGCTATGTCCCATCCGAGCGGGAAGCGCTATGTCCTGAAGCGCTACGTCCTGAAGTAGGTCAACGCCAAGCCCATCAGTTGCGTCTGCTGAGCGGCCGTGCCGTACGCCTCGAACGGGAACGCCAGGAACATCACCTTGTACGTCCCCGCCGCGACGGTCAGTGCGTCGGGGGCCCCGGTGTCGTCGACGAACGCCTTCACGGCGGGGGCGATCGGCGTGATCTGGTCTTCGAAGTTCGCCGCGAGGACGGCGTGGTTCAGCGGTACCGGTCCGAGGCCGCTCGTCACCGGGTTGCCGGTCACGCCGGTCACGTGCGCCGTCGCCTTGTCGTTCTGGGTCTCGCTGCCGTCCCAGGCGATGTGCAGATAGTCGCGCACGAAGGCCGTGGTTCCGGCCGCCTGGTCGAGGATGTCCTGCCCCGACATGAACAACCGGCCGCCCCCGTCCAGCAGCGCCTTGAGCTCAGGTTCGTACGGGGTGATCGGCGCCGGGTAGCTGTTCCCGGTGAACCACACCACGACCTTGTGGGCGGTGAGATAGGACTGCGGTAGCTCCGGATTCGCCGACAGATCCCAGGTGCTGAACTTCACCCCGTTGGCGCTCAGCGCGCTCTGGTAGAAGGGCGCAGAGTCCACTGGCGAGTTGGTGTCGTTGTCCACCAACAGCGTGTCCACCGCGACGGCGATTGTCGTCAGCGTCGCCGACGCACTCACTGCCGGGTCAGCCGTTGAGGTCGCCTTGACCACGGTGTTGTTGCGGGCGTCATTGGCCGCTGAAGTGGGGACGGCCACCTTGACGCACACGGTTACCGACGCGCCGGGCGCGACGGCGGGCGTGGTGCTCAACGGGTTGGTGCAGCTGGCGTCGAAGGTGGTTGCCGGCCAGCCACCGGTGGTGGTGAGGGCGTACGCGTCAGTCTGGTAGCCCTTGTTCGTCACCTGCTCGATGAACGTCGCGCTCGTTCCCACCTTGGCGCCCTCGAGGCCGCTGGCCGGCGCGATCGTGACCAAGTGGGCCGGGGCGATCGGGGTGCTGTGCGGGCTGCCCGACGTCCCCGGGCCCTCGTGCGAGCGCACCGTGATCCCGTCGTTGACGATGGCCTTCACCGAGGCCGGCAGGTACGGCGAGATCCTGACGCTGAACTTGACCGAGATGCTGCCGCCGGCGGGAATGGACAGGCCACGCCAGCGCACCGTCGAGCCGTTCCGACGACCACTGGTGTCGGCCGAGACGAACCGGGTGTGGGACGGGATCGGCTCGCGAATCGTGACGCCGGTGGCGGTGGCGTTGCCCTGGTTCTTGACGGTGATCGTGTAGTTGATCGTGCTACCCGGACCAACCGGCACCCCGCTGTCGGTCTTGGAGACAACCAGAGCCGGCAATGCGTTGCGGTTGTTCAGGGTGTACGCGCTGCGGCCGTGCGTGCCGGCCAAGAGCACCCCGTTGCTCGAGTCGTAGTCCAGTTGCCACACGGCCACCTTCGGGATCCCGTTGCCGAGTCGCTTCCAGGAGTGGCCACCGTTGACGGACACGAACGGGCCCACGTCGGTGCCCGCGTACAGGGTGTCGCGGGTCGACGGATCGAGCACAACGGAGTTGACCGGAACGTCGGGCAGGTTGCCGCTGGCGTTGCGCCAGTGCTGGCCGCCGTCGGTTGTCGCGAACACGTGTCCGCGGTTGCCCGGCGTAGCCGCGCCGAACCCGGCGTAGCTGGCGTAGGCGATCCGCCAGTTGGACTTGTCCACCGCGAACTGGGTCACTGGGCGGTTCGGGAGCCGCGACTGGCCGACTCGTGACCAGCTCGGCGCGTCGGAGGTGGCGGCGTCGGGGCTGACCGACACGACCCCATCGTCGGAACCCACGTAGACGCCGGTGCCGCCGTCAGCCACCCCGATCGCGCTGATCAGGCAGCCGCGAGCGCCGTTCGGGGCGGTGCCGGTGCAGCCGGTGGTCAGGTCCGGGCTGATGACGTCGAAGTGCACGTCGCCCGCGGAGGGAGCCTCGACGTTGTTGCTGCGGTAGAGGCGGTAGGTACCGAGGAACATCTGGTTCACGTTGCCGCGGTTCTGCACCCAGGGGACGTAGAACTCGGCCCGGTCCTTGAGGTTGATGCCGCCGTCGATGGCCTCGTTGCCGAAGAAGGTATTGGCGTGAGCCGGGTCATAGCGGTACGGCGAGATGCCGAAGTAGGTGCCGAACACGTAGGCGGGAACACCGGGATTGATGGTGTTCGGCGTCGTCTGGTCGACGATCACCTGGCCGCCGTCACCGCTGGCCTGATCGAACCAGCGCTGGTTGATCAGCGACTTGCGTAATGTGCCGTTGTCCTGGGTTCCGCCCCAGTACTGGCCGGGGATCTTCGGCACGGTCGCGATGGAACTGAACTGCGTGATCGCGAGCCCGGTCGAGTGGATCAGCGCCGCAGTAGCGGGGTCCACGGTGCCGTTGAGGTTCTGCCAGTCCACGGCCGAGAGCGGTTGGCCGGCCGCGTTACGCCCGCCTCCGGCCGGCGACTGCCAGACGCCGCCGTCGTTGCCGATCGCGACGTGGGCGGTGTTGTTGGGCTGGAAGGCGACGGCGTGGAAGTCGGGGTGCAGGTCGTAGCCGAGGTTGAGCCAGGTCTGGCCGCCGTCCTTGGACCGGTACACGCCCCCGGACTGCGGCGAGTTGCCGTAACCGTAGGAACCGAGGACGTAGACGACGTTGGGGTTGGTGGGGTCGGGCTTGACCTCGTTGTCGTAGAAGCATTGGGTGCCGCAGTAGTTCAGGACCGAGTCGGTGCCGGAACCGGTCTTGGTCGCGGTCCAGGAGGCGCCCTCGGTGGTGGTCTTGTAGATCTGGCTCGGGTGGTGGACGTCCGTGAGGTCGAAGTAGTCGAAGCCGGTGTAGACCGTGGCCTTGGCCTGGCCGGCCGGGTGCGAGATGCCGAGGGAGAACCGAGTGCCGCCCTCGAGGAAGTTGCCGGCCGGGAGGGTGCCCATGGCACTGGCCCAGGTCAGGCCGCCGTTGGTGGACCGGTAGATCTTGTCGCCCCAGAACGAGGCCCACAGCACCTTGGCGTTCTGTGGATCCATCACCAGGTCGGTCGCCCCGTGGATTTCCTGGGTGGTTCCCTTGCGCAGCTTCCAGGTGTACCCGCCGTTGGTAGATTCCCAGACTCCGAAGGGCACGGACGACGGGTGGGTGGTGCGCCGAGCGCCACCGCGGCCCCGCACGGTGGAGGCGTACAGGTGGTTGGCGTTGGCCGGATCGATGGCCAGATCGGACACCGCCTGCCCGACGAACTTTCTGGACACGTGCGCCCAGTGCAGACCACCGTCGGTGGATCGGTAGATGCCGTTGCCGTAGTAGCTGTCACCGGACAGGGCAGCTTCACCGGAGCCCAGGTAGATCACCTGGTCGTTGCTGGGCGCGATGGCCAGCGCGCCGACGGACTGGGTGTCCGTGTCCTTCGTGCGCGAGGTCCAGGTACCGGCGGTGGCGTCGTAGGTCCACACCCCGCCCTGGGCCGCGCCCAGGATGACGGTGCCGTCCTTGCGAATGACCAGTGCGCCGACCCGTCCGGACACCGCCTGGAATGCGTTGGTGGTGCGACCGTTCTGGACGATGGGGGCCGGCCCTTGACCGACCCACGTGCCGCCCCGGGCCGCACCCCGCCGCGATTCACTCGAGATGCTCGACGCTTTCGAACTGCCGTTGGAGCGCAACGCCGCCGCTTGGTCGAGCGACAACGGGTTGTCGCCGGCGAGCAGCCGGCTCGCGTAGTAGGCGTCGCGCAGCTTGTCGAACCGCGCGTCGTCCGAACCGTTGTCGCGGGGGGCCTTCGAGGTCAGCAGGACCGGCGTGTCGTCCCCGGCTCGCGCCGGCGCCGCTGCGGCGGGTGTCGTGATCGCCGTGAGGAACGGCGCCACAATCCCGGCCACCAGCAGCGCGGCGAGCTTGATTGGCTTGGGCGCACGCGCCATCTCGACCTCCACGATTGAGACATACCCCCCGAGGGTCTTACCGGTCGGAGCTTGCCTGGTAACCGCGCAGTCCGCAAGACTTCTCGATCGCTGAGCGCAGGTTCACCTCGTGGAAACGGAACGGTTACCGGGGGTCGGAGCGTCTAGCCTGGTGTGGGAGTTGACGTGGGCGTGCGCTGGATCGCGGTGCTGGTCGCGGGTGCGGTACTGGCCGGTTGCGCAAGTCAGCCAGGGAAGCCGGCGACATCGAGCGCGCCGGCCCGCGGTGGCGGGCCGGGTGGTGGGCCGGCCCAGAGTGGAGGGACAGTGGCGGCGCCACCGTTGCCCGGCTGCGGCCCGATCCCGGTCTCCTCCGGTCCGGCCTCGTCGCTGGCCGAATTGCGGCTCAGCGCCGCCAGCACGGCCGCGGGGGGCGCCGACGTCGCCGTCCGGACGGCGCTGCACGTCCTCGCCGACGGGCAGCGGATCATCACCGGCCCCTCAATGTCGCAGTTGTTGATCACTCAACGTGGTGAGGTGGTAGGCAAGTCCGACGTCGCCCAACCCGACCTGGCGGTTCCGCTGGTACTGCGCGCCGGCGCCGACCGTCCGGTGCAGGTCCTCCCCACTTCGGTGCGGATGTCCGGCTGCCCGGCAGGAGCCGGTGCTGACTCCCGGGCGCCGTTGCCCGCCGGCGAATACGGGATCGTCGCGGTGCTGGGGTATCGCCAGGATTCGCTCAACTCGGCGGTCGACGAGGGGCCGGGGGGGCGCCAGTTCTACCTGGTCAGCTCGCCGGCCACGATCACGGTCCACTGATCGGCCTGGCCGGTCCGTTCGACGGGCCCCGGTCGTTCGGCTCGGCCGGCCGCGCGGTCAGATCGGCTGCCCGGTCAGATCGGCTGCCCGGTCAGATCGGCAGCGCGGTCTGGAACGCGTCGCGACCGTGGACCGACTCGATCTGCAGGATGCGCAGCTTGGTCGACGTGCCGCCGGCTCCGGAGAAACCACCGAGCCAACCGGTGCCGACCACCCGGTGGCAGGGCACGATGATCGGCACCGGATTGCGGGCCATGGCCCGCCCGACCGCCTGCGCAGCGTGCGGCGCGCCGAGGCGGGCGGCGACTTGGCCGTAGGTCAGGGTTGCGCCGACGGCGATCGAGCGGCACACCCGGTACACGCTGAGGTCGAAGGCGCGGACGGAAGCGAAATCGACCGGTACGTCGCCCAGATCCTCCGGGGCTCCGGCCAGTAACGCTCGGATTCCCTCCCGGGCCCGGTCGACGAAGTCGGGCCGGGCGCCGGAGGTGCGCAGATCTCGCGTCGCGTCGTCGGGCAGACGTACCGCGCAGACGGCCGACGCGGTCCAGGCCAGCCCGACCGCACCGATCTCGGTGTCGAGGCGACACTGCCCGATCCGGTTGTCCCGCATGCCCGCGCCCTTCCGTTCACCGCGGACGTTAGCCGTAGCTACCGACATGACGACGCCCTAGGACGCGCCCCACGATGCCGACCGATGGGTCGCCGCCGTCCCCTTCTCGAATCGGGCTGGGTCAGGCCGACAGGATGCGCAGGATCAGGGCCACCACGGCGCCGGCAAAGTAGGCGCCGGGCGCGGCGTAGTGGCCCACCTTGGCCCGGGCGTGCGCGGCCAAGGCCAGTGCGAAGTAGAGGGTGGCGCCGACAGCGGCGGCGATTCCGATCGGCGCCCACCAAAGCCCGATGATGAGCCCGGCCGCGGCCGCGACGAGCAACGCCGTCAGGTAGGGGAACTGCTCGGTCTTAACGCCAACCGAGGTCAGGCCCTGCACCACCTGGGGTTGCTTGGTGAGCTTGCCGGCCGCCGAGCCCAGCAACATCGCAGCGTAGACAATAGAAACAATTGCGGCGACGACGAACATCGCGACCTCCCATCGACTCACTGGACGTCGAGGCCAGCCCATCCGCTCTCGCCGGTCCTCGACGGTTCGCTGCGAATCGTCTACCCGCCGCCGGGGCGAGAGCAAGGCCGTCAGCCGTTCGTCGGCGGTTCAGGCGACGCCGGTGGCCTCGTGCCAGGTGAGGCCCAGCTGCGTGCCGGCCTCCTCGAGGATGCGCTGGACCGCCAGCGTGTCGGCGAGCGACATCGCTGGGCTCTCGATGCGTCCGGCGCGCACGCACCGCGTGACTTCCCTCAACTCGTGGGAGTAGCCGCCGCCGGTCGGGCCTGCGGTGATCTCCTCGGCGGTTTGACCGCTGCGGTGCACCACGATGCGGCTTGGGTGGTGGAAGCGGGGAAGCACGTCGATCCAGCCCGTGGTGCCCAGGATGCGCGCCGACCCGGGCATGGGCGTATGCAGCGAAGTGGTGAGCAACGCCGTGACGCCATCGGGGTAGGCCAGCAGCAGCGCGGCGTCCTCCTCGACCCCGCTGCGCCCCAGCCGGCCGTGGGCCACCACCCGCTCGGGTGCGCCGAGCACCCATTGCGCGAAGGAGACCACGTAAACGCCGAGGTCGAGCAGGGCACCGCCGCCGAGGGCCGGATCGAAGAGACGGTCAGTCGGGTCGAACTCGCGCACCACGCCGAGATCGGCCTCGACGGCGCGCACCTCGCCGATCTCTCCGGCGTCGAGCAGCTGGCGCATCCGTACCAGCACCGGCTGGAAGCGCGTCCACATCGCCTCCATCGCAAAGGTCCTGTTCTCCCGCGCGGTGGCGATGACCTCCTCGGCACCGGCGACGGTGACCGTGAACGCCTTCTCCACCAGCACCGCCTTTCCGGCGCGCAAGGCGGCCACGGCGAGGTCGCGATGCTGGGCGTGCGGAGTGCAGATGTAGACGACGTCCACTTCGGGGTCATCGAGCAGGGCCCGGTAGGAGCCGTGCGCGCGCACCGCGCCGTGCCGGCGGGCGAAGGCCTCGGCCCGCTCGTGCGACCGCGACCCGACCGCCGCCAGCTCGGCGCCCTCCACGTAGGCAAAGTCGCCGGCCACCTTGTCGGCAATGCGGCCCGGCCCGGCGATACCCCACCGCAACGCGGTCGTGTCGCTCACCGGCCCACTCTGTCACGCCAACGCCCACCCTGTGGTCACGGGCGGTGCGAGCTACGGTGGCCTTCGTGAGCCGGTTGACCTTCACGATCCGCGCGATGGGCACGCGGGGCCGGACTGGCGCGGGCCGGTGGCCGGCATGACGCGAAACCTGGTCCTCATCCGGCACGCGCAGGCCGAGGCCGGCACGCCGGACGTCGATCGCCCCCTGACCGCCCGCGGGACCGCGGACGCCGGCGCGCTCGGGCGGTGGCTGCTCGCTCATGACGTTCGCCCCGACTCGGTCGTGGTCTCACCTGCCCGCCGGGCCTGCCAGACCTGGGCGCTAGCGGCGGCCGCCCTGCCCAGCCCGCCACCTCCCCGCCTCGACGAGCGGATCCTCGCTGACACCGTCGAGGACCTGTCCGACGTGGTGGGTGACGCCGACGTCGATGTGGGCACGCTGGTGCTCGTCGGCCACAACCCGGCCGTGCACCAGTTCGCCGTCCGCCTCGACGCCGGTCCCGCGGACCGCCCGGCCAGCGCGCGGCTGGAGGGCGGGTTCCCGTCCGCCGCCGTGGCCATTCTGGAGCTAGCCGGAGCCTGGGCCGAGGTGGCCGAACGAACCGGCGTCCTGGTCGAGTTCGCCACGCGCGCCGACTTCTGAATCGAGCACTGTGGCGCCGCTTCGGCCGCGGAACCGCGAAACCGGTTGGTCGTGCGGCGAGGTAGGGACCCCGGCCCCGGGGATAGGGAGGAGTCCCGATGCCGGGCACCTCCTCAGCCGACGAACGTCATCCCTGCGTGATGGAGCAGCCACCGCGCAGGGATGAACCGGAGATCGTCATGAGCTTTCCCATCGGCTACGAGCAGACCGAGATCGACTACCGCCGCGAACGGGTCGCCCAGTCGTTTCGTGCCGCGAACGGGCGCGGGCACCACCGCGACCACCGACCGGACGGCCGGCGCTTCCACCTGCGGCGACCGCCCGCACTCGGGCGCGAGGAGTGAGGCAATCCCATCGCCGTTGTCAGCACGGAGCAGCAAGATGACGGGGTGTCGAAGACGTTGAACCCGTTGCTCGGCCGGTCCGCCGAGCTCGAGTCGCTGATCGCCCTGCTGCGCGAGGCCGACCGCGGCGAGGCCGGCGGCTTGGTCCTGGCCGGCGACGCTGGAGTCGGCAAGACCCGGTTGTTGGCCGCCCTCGCCGAACAGGCCGAGCGCAGTGGGATGCGGGTGCTGGTCGGGCACTGCATCGACTTCGGCGGCACCGGCCTGCCGTACCTGCCCTTCACCGAGATCTTCGGAGCGCTGGACACCTCCGAGCCCGATGTCGCGGCGGAACTGATGGCCGGGTTCCCCGCGGTCGGGCGGTTGCGCCTGAGCCAACGGCTGATGGGCGCCGAGGCCGTCGAGGGTGGGGCCGGTCCGCTCGACCGGGTCGCTCTGTTCGAGGACGTCCTCGGCGCGCTGACCGCGCTGGCCCGCCGCCGGCCGGTGCTGCTGGTCATCGAGGACGCGCATTGGGCCGATCAGTCGACCCGCGACCTGGTCGGCTTCCTGCTGGCCCGCCTCGGGTCAGCCGCGCTGGCCGTCGTCGTCTCCTACCGCAGCGACGACCTGCACCGGCGGCACCCGTTGCGCCGGGTGGTGGCTGAGTGGGTGCGCCTTCCCGGCGTGAGCCGACTGCACCTCGGCCCGCTCGAGGCCGAGGATGTCCGCGCCCTCGTGCGCTGGCTGCATCCGCTCCCGCTGGCCGAGCGGGACATCGGCGTCATCGTGGCTCGGGCCGAGGGCAATCCGTTCTTCGCCGGGGAGCTGACCCGCGCCACCAGTGCGGGACCGCACGACGTCGAGGGCCGGGCGGACCTGCTGCCCGAGGGGCTGGCCGACCTGCTGCTCGTCCGGCTCGACCAGCTCTCCGAGCCGGCGCGCCACATCGTCGGGGTGGCCGCGGTGGCCGGCCGGAGGGTGCGGCATCCGCTGCTCGTGCGAGTGAGCACGCTCGCCGACGGTGCCCTCGACGACGCGCTGCGCGAAGCCCTCGACGCCAATGTCCTCGAGGTGGCCGGCGACGGGGGGTACGGATTCCGGCACGCCCTGCTGGCCGAAGCGGTGTACGACGATCTGCTGCCGGGCGAGCGGGTCCGGCTGCACGCCGCCTACGCCAAAGCGCTCGGCGAGGCCGGCGACCTCGGCACGGCCACTGAGCTGGCCCGCCACGCCCGCGCGTCCAACGACCTGGTGACGGCATTGCGCGCCGACCTGCAGGCCGGCGCGGAGGCGATGCGGGTGGCCGCGCCGGAGGAGGCCAAGGCGCACTACGAGGCCGCCTTGGAGCTCAACGCGCTGCTACCGGAGTCCGAGCGGGCCGACCTCGTGGAGTTGACGGCGTTGGCCGCCGCCGCGTCGGCCGCGGCGGGGCACTCGTTGCGGGCCCTGGCCCTCGGC
>JALZBL010000199.1 GCA_030947395.1 Actinomycetota bacterium
ACCGTGGGAGCGCGCGGCCATGGAGCAGCGGTGCCGGCGGGCGGTGGGACGGTCCACGACCCCGGGGTGGCTGCGCGAGCTCGTGGCCGAGGTCCTCTCCTACCACCATCGCCCACCGCGGGACGCTCCCCGCGAGCTGATTGCCCTGCTGGTGCGGCTCCCGGCGTGGTCCAGGGGGCAGCGCAGCCGGACGCGGTTACGGATCGTGGCCTGGCAACCCGTCGCGACGACACTGCGGGCGCCGTCGTCCCTTACCCCTGCGTGACCGGTCACCCCGCTCGACGACGTCGACGCGCTGGCCCGACTGCTCGACCTCACGGCCGGCGAGTTGGCCTGGCTGGCCGACGTCCGATCGATCGAGCGCGAGGCCCCGGCGCCCGTGCGCCACTACCGGGTGGTCACCCGGGCCAAGCGGGGCGGCGGCGTGCGGGTGCTGGAGGTGCCCAAGCCCCGCTTGCGTGAAGCCCAGCGGCGCCTGCTGCACCACGTCGTCGCGCCGATCCCGGTCCACGCCGCCGGTCACGGCGGGGTGCGCGGACGCAGCGTGGCCACCGCGCTGGCCCCGCACGCCGGCCACGGCCAGATCCTGCGGATGGACCTGGCCTCGTTCTTCGGCTCGGTCGGCGCCGGGCGGATTTGGGGCGTGCTGCGGACCGCCGGCTATCCCGAGGCGGTAGCGCACGCGGTCTCCGGATTGACGACGACCGCGATCGCGCGGGCCGCCTGGGCCACGGTGCCGGTGCCCGCCGCCACGGATCCGGTCGGCGCCGAGCGGCGAACGGCCCATCGCCGCCTGGGCCGGGAGCTGAGTCGGCCGCACCTGCCCCAGGGCGCGCCCACCTCACCCGGACTGGCCAACCTGGTCGCCTATTCCCTCGACGTCCGCCTGAGCGGCCTGGCCGCATCGCTGGGCTGCGCGTACAGCCGCTACGTCGACGATCTGCTGTTCAGTGCACCGAACCTGCCGAGCGCGCTGTTGCGGCGGCGCGTTCCGGAGATCGTGGCCGAGGAGGGCTTCGCCGTCGCGGCGGCCAAGACGGTGCTGCTGTCGCGGGCCAACCGTCAGCAGGTGCTGGGCGCGGTGGTGAACGAGCGCACGACCGTCGCGCGTCGTGAGTACGACAACCTGCGCGCGACGATGCACGACTGCCGGGTGCACGGCCCCGCGTCGCAGACCGGCAATTCCTCGATCGAAGCGTTCCGGGAACGCCTGATCGGCCGGGTCGCGTGGGTCAACGGGCTGGACGCGGGGCGCGGGCGCCGGTTGCGCGCCGGACTCGAGTCGATCGACTGGAACCGCTGACACCCGGCGGTGCAAGAATCCGAGCGCGGCTACGGCAGCAGCGGCTGCTGGCTGCGGCGGCGGTAAGGCGTCGACCACCGGCGACCCATCGTCTGATTACCCCGACAGGAGCTCACGTGAGCGAAGCGGACCGGCCCGAACGCGGCCTGGCCTACGGTTCTGCGCAGGGGCGGTGGGTGCTGGTCGCCACCGTCCTGGGCAGCGGTCTGGCCCAACTCGACGGCACGGTCGTCAACGTCGCGCTGCCCCGGATCGGCGCCGACCTGCACGCCGGTCTGACCAGCCTGCAGTGGACGCTGAACGCCTACACCCTGACGCTGTCCGGACTGTTGCTGCTGGGCGGATCGTTGGGCGACCGGCTCGGGCGCCGGCGGATCTTCGAGCTGGGCACCATCTGGTTCACCGCGGCCTCGGTCGGCTGCGCCCTCGCGCCCGATGCCACCGTGCTGGTGGGCATGCGCGCCGTACAGGGCGTCGGTGCCGCGCTGCTGACGCCCGGCTCCCTGGCCATCCTGCAGGCGGTGTTCCGTCCGAAGGACCGCTCCGCCGCGGTCGGCGCCTGGTCGGGGCTCGGCGGCGTGGCCACCGCGTTGGGGCCGGTCCTCGGCGGCCTGCTGGTCGGCGCGTTCTCGTGGGGCTGGCGGCTGACCTTCCTCATCAACCTCCCGCTGGCGGTCGTCGTGATCGTCATCTCGCGCCTGCATATCCCGGAGACCCGCGACGAGGAATCCAGGGGGAGCCTGGACGTGGTCGGCGCCGCGCTGGCCTCGATCGGGCTCGCCCTGCTCGTGTTCGGTCTCACCGAGGGCCCACCGCGCCAATGGGACGCGGTGACGACGGTTCCCGCCGTACTCGGCGCGGCGGTGCTCGTCGGATTCGTCGTCCAGCAGAGTCGCACGCCGGATCCGCTGATGCCGCTGAGCCTGTTCACCGACCGCCAGTTCAGCTCGGCCAACCTGGTCACCTTCGCCGTCTATGCGGCCCTGTCCGGGGGTCTGTTCCTGCTGCCGGTCCAGCTGCAACGGGTCAGCGGATTCGCCCCGATCGCCGCCGGCAGTGCGCTGCTGCCGGTGACCCTGATGATGCTGTTGCTCTCGGCTCGGATGGGTGCGCTGGCCGAACGCATCGGCCCGCGCAGCCTGATGGCGGTCGGACCGATCGTCGCCGCCATAGGTATCGCCGGCTTCGCCCGGGTGGACGCGGGCTCGTCCTACTGGAGCGTCGTGCTGCCGGCCGTGCTGGTGTTCGGCCTCGGACTGTCCATCACCGTGGCCCCGCTCACCGCGACGGTGCTGGCCGCCGCCCCACAGCACCAAGTAGGGGTGGCGTCAGCAGTGAACAACGACGTGGCCCGGGTGGCCGGCCTGCTGGCGGTGGCCGTGCTGCCGGCGCTGGCCGGGATCACGCCGTCGGTGTACGCCGACCCGGCTCGGCTCTCGAGCGGATTCCACCGCGCCGTGCTGATCGCCGCCGCCCTCTGCGCGGCCGGTGGCGTCCTGGCCGCCCTGACGATCCGCAACACGGCGCTTTCCAAGATCGCCGCGCAACCGAGGGGTGCGATCGCCCCGGCGTCGGGCCCGGGGGCGTCGACCCCTCGGCCGTCGGCCATCCCTGGGTCGGCTGAGGCGGGGTCGGCTGAGGCGGCGTCGGCTGAGGCGGGGTCGGCTGAGGCGGATCGGGACGCCGTACTGCCGCGCGCCGCGGCCTGCGCGATCAATGCCCCCAATCAGCCTGGAGGGCGCTGACGGCCCGCTGAACTCGGCGGTAGTCGGTGCCGCCTCGGCGACTGCCGCTTTCCCTTCACCGGCGTCGCCCGTGGATCTCTGCCGCGACATCGGTGAAGGGAAAGCCGCGCCGGCGGTCGTTCGTTCTGGTGTCAGGCGTTCGGCGGCTCGGCTGGGGCCGACTTGGGCAGCAGCCACACCAGGCCGAGGCAAAGCAGCGTGATCGCGCCGACGACGGCCACGCTCACGGTCATGGCGTGCGCGGCGCCGTGACGGGTCTGCTGGCCGAAGTAGATCGTGGTTACTACGGCGGCGCCGATGGCCGCAGCCAGTTGCTGGACCGCGCTCAGGGCGCCGCTGGCGCTGCCGGCCTCCTGGGGTGCGACGTCGCCGATCGCGATGTCATAAATGCTGCTGAAGCAGGCGCCCATCCCAACTCCGAGGACGAGCAGCGACGGAGCAATCGCCCAGACACTGACTGCGCTGCCTTCGGCCAGGACGGTCCCCCACAGCCCGGCGGTGCCGGCCAGCGTGATGCTCAGGCCGATGACCACCAGCCGCCGGCCGAGCTGGTCGATCAGCGGTCGGGCCACGACGGACGCGGTGATGATGCCGATCATCAGCGGACCCAGCGCCAGTGCGGCCGCGGACGGCTCGAGACCCAGCGCGGTCTGGAAGAACAGCGAGACGACGTACGCCAGCCCGTTGACCGCGGCGAAGAACGCCAGGCCGAGCAACAGCCCGGAGGTGAAGCCACGGTTGAGCAACAGTGAGGGCAAGACCAACGGGTCCGTGGCCATCCGCTGCCGCACCGCGAAGCCGACGAACGCCACCGCGCCGACGACCAGAGCGAGGATGGGTTGCGTCGCCCAGCCGCCGGTGGAACCTTCGATCAACCCGTACATCAGCCCGAACATGCTGGCGCCAGCAGGCCTGAGCCGAGCCCGCCGATGGGTACGTCGCTGGTCGGTCCGTCGTTGGGCAGCAGCTTGCGAGCAGCGACGAGCCCGACGCCGCCCAGGACGATGTTGATCAAAAACATCGGTCGCCAGGACAGGCCACCCAGGTTGGCCTCAATTATGAAGCCGGCGAAGATCGGACCCAGCACGGCCGCGCCCCCCATGACTGGCCCGAACGCGCTGAAGGCCCGCGGCAACTGTTCACGCGACAACGTAGCCAGCAGGATGCCGATGCCCTGCGGGATCAGCAGCGCCCCGAAGTCGCC
>JALZBL010000200.1 GCA_030947395.1 Actinomycetota bacterium
CGACCGCGCTGGCTCACCCTGCGGCCGATAGGGCGGTTGCTGACCGTAGGGCGGTTGCTGACCGTAGGGCGGTTGCTGACCGTAGGGCGGCTGCTGACCGTAGGGCGGCTGCTGACCGTAGGGCGGCTGCTGTCCGTAGGCGGACGTCGGCTCCGGCCCCGACGCTGGCGGGTTCCAAGTCGGCGGCGACCACGACCCCGGGGCCGGCTCCCCGGCGACGGTTGGTCGCCCGCAGGGCCGGCCGGTCGACTCGGGTCGGATGGCTCGCTCATGTCGTCTCATCGCGTTCCGCGCGTCCGCCGGCCGCCTCCGGCGGCGACTGCGATCGTGCCAGGATTCAGCGCACACGACCATCACCGAATTACCGGTCAGGCAACGGATTACCGGTCAGGCCACGGAGGGAGGGGGACCGCAGCGATGGCCCTCACCGCGGCGCTGGACCGGTTCCAGCAGCGGCACACCTGGGCCGGGTTCCCCCTCGCTGTCGTCTACAAGTACGTCGATGACCAGGGCGCGTTCCTGGCCGCGCTGATCACGTACTACGGGTTCCTCTCCCTGTTCCCGCTGATGCTTCTGCTGGTGACGGTGCTGGGCTTCCTGCTCGACGGCGATCCGCACCTCAAGCAGGAGGTGCTGAATTCGGCGCTCAACCAGTTTCCCGGCCTCGGACCACAGCTGGGCAGCGGGGTGACGCAATTGCGGGGGAACACCGTGGCGCTGGTGGTGGGAATCCTCGGCAGCCTCTACGGGGCGCTCGGGGTCGCCCAGGCGGCGCAGAACGCGCTGAACCGGGTATGGGCGGTCCCGCGCAACCGTCGACCTAACCCGTTGCGGTCGCGGTTGCGCAGCCTGCTCTTCCTGCTCGTCATTGGCGCCGGCCTGCTGCTCACCACCGGCTTGTCGGTGCTGGCCACCTTCGCCGGCTCGTTCGGCGCCCACGTCGACCTGTTCCTGCGGGCGCCGATGCTGGCGCTGGCCGTCGTGCTCAACGCCGGGCTGTTCATCGTCGCGCTACACGTACTCACCGCGCGCCAGGTCGCCTGGCGTGACGTGTTGCCGGGAGCGGTGCTCGCGGCGATCACTTGGCAGATCCTTCAGGAAGCGGGCAAGTACTACGTCGCCCACCAGGTCAAGGGTTCCACGACCACGTACGGCATCTTCGCCGTGGTACTGGGCCTGCTGGCCTACATCTACCTGGCCGCGGTGATCGTCGTCCTGTGCGCGGAGGTCAACGTGGTGCGCGTCGAGCGGCTCTGGCCGCGGTCACTGCTCACCCCGTTCACCGACGACGTCGAACTCACGGTCGCCGACCGCAAGGCTTACACCTCCTATCCGGAAAGTGAGCGGCACAAGGGCTTCGAACAGGTCGATGTCCGCTTCGACAAGTGATTCGGTCACGGTTCCCGAACGACGTCCTGCGGGCGCTTGTCGGAGCGCAGGCCGCGCCAGGCCGGATGACGTAGCCGCCCGTCCGGCGTCCACTCGGTGAACGCCACCTCCCCGACGAGTACCGGCTGCACCCAGTGCGCATCCAGGCGCTCGGGCCGCGCCAACGCCGTGGCGAACGGTGAGTCGTCGCGGGCAAGGCCGCGCAGGCGCACCAGCAGGCGGGCCAGGGCAGCGTCGGAGAAGCCGGTGCCGACGTGCCCGGCGTACTCCAGTCCCTCCGGGCCGGGCACTCCGATCAGCAGCGAACCCACCGAACCGGACCGACGGCCCTGCCCGGGCCTCCAGCCACCGACCACCACCTCCTGGGTTCGCACATGTTTGATCTTGACCCAGTCGCGCGAGCGAGCGGCCGGCCGATAGGCGGAGCTCAGCCGCTTGGCGACGACTCCCTCCAGGTGCTGGGCCCGGCTGGCGTCGAGGGCTTGGCCGCCCCCGCCGTGGAAGACCGGCGGGGTCTGCCAGGCCGGCCCGTCGAGCTCCAGGCGGTCGAGCAGTTCGCGTCGCGTCGACCAACGCTGCTCGAGGAGCAGCTCGGAGCCGAGCCGGAGGAGGTCGAAGGCCAGGAACACCGCAGGCACCGCCCCCGCCAGCCGGCGGGCCTCCTTCGCGTCGGCAACGTGCATACGCTGCTGCAGCAATCCGAAGCTCGGGCGCCCGGATCCATCGAGGGCCACGATCTCCCCGTCGAGCACGGCGCCGTCCACCGCGGCCGACAGCTCGCGCAGTTCCGGGTAGGAGACGGTGACGTCGCGCCCGATCCGGGAGCGGATCTCGAGCCGGCCCCCGGCGAGGTAGACGACGGCCCGCACGCCGTCCCACTTCATCTCGTACGCCCACTGGTCGTCCTGCGCCGGAGGGGGCAGCGAGCCCGCCGTCGCAAGCATGGGAGCGATGAGGTCGGCCATCGGGCAGAACCTATCCGCTGGTCCGCTGGTCCGCTGGTCCGTTGGTCCGCTGGTCCGCTGGTCCGTTGGTCCGCCGCGTTCATGGCCGACCGTGGCCCGCGCTGAGGCGCGGCTGCCGCCATTGCCCGTACCTCGCCTGACGACGTTGGGCCGGGGCGCCTTCCCTTCACCGATGTCTGAGCCACCGTCACACAGCGACCCCGGGCACCATGAGGACGTGTTCGCCACCCTGGCCCCGGCCCGGCGGCGGCTGGCCCGGCTGGTGCTGGCGTCCGTCGTGGCCCTGATCGTGACCGCGACCGTCCTCGGGCTGGTCCGGGTGACCGGTGGCACCGACCCGGCCCGTCCGGTGGCCCAGGACCAGCTGGGTCCGGTCCTGCTGGTACCCGGCTACGGCGGCGGAACGTCCGGGCTGAACCGCCTGGCCGACGCGTTACGGGCGTCCGGTCGCGATGCCCAGGTGGTCATCCCACCGGCGGGGGGCACCGGTGACCTGCGCGAGCAGGCCCGCAACCTGGCCACCGCGGTCACCGCCGCCCGGACCCGCAGTGGCGCCCCCTCGGTGGACGTGGTCGGCTACTCGGCCGGTGGGGTCGTGGCCCGGCTGTGGGTCCGCGATTTCGGCGGAGCAACGCTGGCCCGCCGGGTGATCACCCTCGGCGCCCCCCACCACGGCACCGAGCTCGCGGCCCTGGCCGCCGGCCTCGGCGGCGGGTGCCCTCCGGCGTGCGAGCAACTTGTTCCGGACAGCGAACTGCTGCGCGGGCTCAACCAGGGCGACGAGACGCCCGTCGGACCGGCGTTCGTCTCGGTGTGGACGGCCCAGGACGAGGTGGTCGTGCCGCCGGACTCGGCCCGCATCGACGGCGCCGTCGACCTCGTCGTCCAGGACGTGTGCGCGGCCGCGCAGGTGTCTCACTCCGAGCTGCCGGCAAACCCGCTGGTCGAGCGGATTGTTGCCACCGAGCTCAGCGGGGCGACCGCGACGTCCCTGGGCGCGGGGGACTGCGCGCGGCTCAGCTCGTGATGTCCTTGCTCTGGAAGTTGGCCCAGGCCGCGCCGAGCAGGACGACGACGTAGACCGCCTGCAGCCCGACGCCCCGTTCGACGTTGCGCCAGAGGATCGGATCCCGGAACAGGTCTACGAACGACAGCCAGTAGCGGGTGGGCAGGTAGGGCTGCAGCGAGCGCGCAGCGTCGAGGGTCAGCAGCAGCGACGACCCGATCAGCAGGGCCAGCGCGCCGAGCGTGGCCGACAGCGGTGAATCGGTGAACGTCGACAGGGCCAGCGCGGTGGCGGCGATGCCCATCATCGACAGCATCACGTAGAGGATGGCCACCGCGGAGCGCACCGCGATCTGCAGCGGGGTGAGCGTGGTGCCCGAGAAGGTGGCTGGGGGAACCGCGCCGTTGCCGAGCAACAGCCGGCCGACGACGTACCCGCTTCCTGCCACCAGAAGCACGGCGGTGGCCACGAACGCGAAGATCGCGGTCAACTTGGCCACCAGCAGGCGAGTGCGCCCGACCGGTCGCACCAGCAGGTAGCGCAGCGTGCCGCCCTGGGCCTCCCCGGCCACCGACTCGCCGGCGACGACGGCCACCGAGATCGGCAGGAAGAGCGGCAGCACGATGGCCAGCGCGGCGACCCCGAACAACGACCCGTCGCTGAGCACCGCGGCCAGGAACGCCGGGCCCTGCCCGGGCCGCGGGCCGATCCCCGTCGTGGCCAGCAGGACGGCCACCACGGTGGGCAACGCAACCAACAGCACGAGCGCCGCCCAGGTGCGCGGGCGGCGGAACAGCTTGCTCAGTTCGACCGAGATCACGATGCCTGCTCCGTGCGCTCGGTGGGAACCGGGTACAGGGGGGTGGCGGGCTCGACCTGACCGGAGCGGGGG
>JALZBL010000201.1 GCA_030947395.1 Actinomycetota bacterium
GAGTGGACGTCGTCGTGGCCACCCCCGGACGGGCGCTGGACCACCTCGGCCGGGGCACGCTCAGCCTCGACTCGGTCGGCCTCGTGGTGCTCGACGAGGCCGACGAGATGCTCGATATGGGCTTCGCCGAGGACATCGAGCAGATCCTCGACGCCGCACCCGACCAGCGTCAGACGGTGCTCTTCTCGGCCACCATGCCCAAGCGCCTCGACGCGATCGCCCGCCGGCACCTGCACGATCCGGTGACGGTGCGCATCGGTGCGCCGGCGGCGAGCCGCGGTGAGACCCCCAAGGTGCGGCAGGTGGCCTACCTCGTGCCCCGTGCGCACAAGGCGTCGGCGCTCGGGCGACTGCTCGACGTCGAGGCGCCGGTGGCCGCGATCGTCTTCTGCCGCACGCGCGAGGAGGTCGATTCGCTCAGCGAGACGCTGACCGGGCGCGGGTACCGGGCCGAGGCCCTGCACGGTGGCATGACCCAGGACCAGCGCGACCGGGTGATGAACCGGTTGCGCAGTGGAGCCGCGGAACTGCTGGTGGCCACCGACGTGGCCGCCCGCGGGCTCGACATCGACCAACTGAGTCACGTCGTCAACTACGACGTGCCGTCCGCGCCGGACTCCTACATCCACCGGATAGGGCGGGTGGGTCGCGCCGGCCGGGAAGGCGTGGCGATCACCCTGGTCGAGCCCCGCCAGCACCGGCTGCTCAAGACCATCGAGAAGGTGGCCCGCACGTCGATCCCGGTGGAGAAGGTGCCGACGGTGGCCGACCTTCAGGCCCGCCGCCTCGAGCTCACCCGCAGCGCCCTCTACGAGACCTTGGTCGACGCCGGGGCCGACGGCGACGGTAACGACGGCGACGGGGAGGGCGACGGCCGCGCGGGTAGCGATGGCCACAGGCGTGGTGCCGCCGGTGCGGGCACGGACCGGTTCCGCGTCATCGTGGAGACCCTGACCGATGACTTCGACCTTATGGAGATTGCGCTGGCTGCGGTCAAGCTGGCGCACGAGGCGACCGGGCCGGAGCAGGTCGACGATGACATCCCGGACGTCGCACCGGTCCGCGAGCGGGACGGCAACGTCGATACCGAACGGCCGCGGACCAAGCAGTCCAGCCGCAGGATCGCGCCCCGAGGCGAGAGCGCCAAGGTGTTCATCGGGTTGGGCCGGATGGCCAAGATTCGCCCGCAGGACGTCGTGGGGGCCATCGCCAACGAGACCAGCCTGGCCGGGCGCCAGATCGGCGCGATCGAGATCACCGAGCGGTTCTCCACCGTCGAGGTGCCGGCCGCGGCGGTCGACGAGGTGGTCACCGCACTGCGGACGACCAAGATCAAGGGCCGCGCGGTCAAGGCGGAGCTCTACCGTCCGCGTCGCGTCGGCTGAGCCGGCTTCGCCAACTGCGTCGCGATGGAGGATCTTGACCGTGAGCGTGCCGTCCGTGCAGTTGAGCCGGCTGGTGTCGCGGGTGCTTCGGCACGAACCGAGGCGGTACGACGTTGAGGTCGACGAGCAAGGTTGGGCCTCGGTCGAGCGCTTGCTGGAGGGCATCCGCCGGCGCGGTGGCGGCTGGGCCGACATCGATCGGGCTGACCTGCGGGAGATGATTGATCGCTGCGCGAAGCGGCGATTCGAGATGGACAGCGACCGGATCCGCGCCCGCTACGGCCACTCCCTCCCGGGGCGGATCGGCCAGGTCGAGGCAGCTCCCCCGACCTTGTTGTTCCACGGGACCTCGCCGCGGGGGTGGGCGGCGATCCGGCGGACCGGGCTGCGACCGATGGGTCGTCAGTACGTCCACCTTTCGGTCGATGTCGATACGGCGCGGCAGGTGGGGCGCCGCAAGTCGACAACACCAGTGATCTTGGTGGTGCGCACGACGGCAGCCCGAGCGGCCGGGACGCGGTTCTGGCTGGGCAACGAGCAGGTCTGGTTGGCCGATCACGTTCCGACGGAGTGCATCGACGAAGCGGCCGACCGCACCTCCACCGCCCTTGACCAGCGCGCCAATTAGAGGGTGCGCGGCGTGAAGGTCTCCAACGCGTCGAGATCGCTGGCCCGGCCGCGGACGAAATAGTCAACCCAATCCGCGACGTCCGGGTAGTCGGAGTCGGCGACGATCGTTGCGCACACGGCGTCGACGTCGATCGGTGTGTGGTGCAGGCTGACCGCGCCGTCACGCAGCAGTGCCCAGTGCCCGCCCGGCCGTCCGTACGGCATCCCGACGCTGCCCGAGTTGACCACCAGCCGCCGGTCGACGAGGCGGACGAACTCCATGTGGGTGTGCCCGCACACCACGGTGTGCACCTCAGCGGAAAGATCGGCGAACACCTCGGCCCACCGTGCGGGGCGACTGTCGACGAGGATCACCTCCTCGTCGTCTCGTGGGGTGCCGTGACAGAAGACGACCGGCCCGAAGCCGTCCACCTCGATGGTCACCGGGTGCGGCAACGCCTCCAGCCGCTGCAGGTGCTCGCGTGTCAGCTGCGTCGCCGCCCACGGCGAGATCAGATCGGGCGGTTCACCGACGAAGGTGCCGGCGGCCATCGCCACGAGCTCCCGGTCGGCGTTCCCCCGCACCAGGATCACCCGCTCGCCCAGGGCCACGAGGCGATCCAGCACCTCGTTCGGCTGCGGCCCGGCCGCGTGGTCACCGGTGACCACCACCAAGTCGGCCGATGCGACGAGCGGTTCGCGCAGCACCGCCTCCACCACCGGCAGAACCCCGTGGACGTCGGACAGGACCGCGATCGACGCAGGCATCCGGTCAGTCTGGCACCGGATCGACAGCAGGTAAGCCTGCCACTCTCGGCCCGAGCGGAGCATGATCTGGACCGTGCGGATCGAGCTGGTTCCGGGCGACATCACCGAGCAGCACGTCGACGCGATCGTCAATGCCGCGAATTCGACCCTGCTCGGTGGTGGCGGGGTGGACGGTGCGATCCACCGCGTGGGCGGTCCGGCGATCCTCGCGGCGTGCCGCGAGCTGCGGGCGACGCGCCTGCCCGCGGGGCTGCCGACCGGACAAGCGGTGGCCACCGCGGCCGGCGACCTGCCGGCGCGCTGGGTGATCCACACCGTCGGGCCGGTGTACTCGCCCGCGCAGGACCGCTCGGCATTGCTCGCATCGGCCTATCGCGAGTCACTTCGCGTCGCCGACGAACTCGGCGCCCAGAGCGTTGCCTACCCCTCGATCTCCACCGGCGTCTACGGCTATCCGCTCGAGCTCGCTGCTCCCATCGCCGTGCACACGATCCGCGCGGCCCGCAGCGCGGTGGAAATCGTGCGCTTCGTCCTCTTCGGCGAGGCGGCGCTGACCGCCTTCGAGAACGCCGCCCTACGGAGCTAACCCGAACCACGCGGATTCGGCCCTGTCACACTGCCCACATGAGCGAGCGGCGTGAGTCCGAGTGCTGGCTCACCGACATGGACGGCGTCCTCGTCCACGAGAACCAGGCATTACCCGGCGCGGCGGACTTCCTGGAGCGGCTCGTGTCCCGGGAGCGCCGGTTCCTGGTTCTCACCAACAACTCCATCTTCACGCCCCGGGATCTGGCCGCCCGACTCGCGCGCTCCGGGCTCTACGTGCCCGAGGAGTCGATCTGGACGTCCGCCCTGGCCACCGCCACGTTCTTGGCCGACCAGATGCCCGGCGGGTCGGCCTACGTGATCGGCGAGGCCGGCATCACCACCGCCCTGCACGAGGGCGGCTACACGCTGACCGACATCGCGCCGGACTACGTCGTACTCGGCGAGACTCGTACCTACTCATTCGAGGCGATCACGACGGCCATCCGCCTGATCGAACGGGGCGCGCGGTTCATCGCGACCAACCCCGACGCCACCGGACCGTCGGCCGACGGTCCGCTCCCGGCGACCGGCTCGGTGGCCGCAATGATCACCCGGGCCACCGGCGGGATGGAGCCCTACTTCGTCGGCAAGCCGAACCCGATGATGTTCCGCAGCGCGATGAACCGGATCGAGGCCCACTCCGAGACCACGACGATGATCGGCGACCGGATGGACACCGACGTGGTGGCCGGCATCGAAGCCGGCCTGGAGACCATCCTGGTGCTCAGCGGCTCCACCCGGGCCGAGGACGTAGCCCGCTATCCCTACCGCCCGAGCCGCGTCCTGCCGTCCATCGTCGAGGCCATCGACCTCATCTGACCTGGCCTCGGGCCGAGTCGAGACACCATGACGGCCCGGCGTCGGACTTATCGGGGCGCCCCCCGGCCAGG
>JALZBL010000202.1 GCA_030947395.1 Actinomycetota bacterium
TCGCGATCGCCTGCCTGAGCGTTCAGGGACGCACCGCCGGAATCCTCGGCCGCAAGACATCGATCCTCGGCATCGTGGTCGCCGCCGTGCTGCTGGCCGCCGTCACCTTCATCCCCATCATCGCGGCTCTGCTGTGGGCCCTCGTCGTCGCCGTGCAATGGCTGCGCGCTGCCTAGCGCCAGGGCCCGGTAACCGTTGAAGCCCCAACGCGAGGCACAGCCCGTGGGTGGATCCCTCACAGGACCTCAATCCGCCCCGGGTGCGCACAGAACGCCCGGCGTCCGAGCCGGCGCCAACGTTGGCCGTAGGGGACCTACTCTGGGTGGTCCCAAGGTAGGGCAGCACCGCCCTGACCCGCGTATCTGCGTCATCTGCAACCTGGAGTTGCTGCCCAACGGAAACTGCGACAACTGCTCGGAATGACAGGCGCCGGCACGTCGGACGATCCCTCCACGCTGACTCCCGGTTCTCAGCTCACCCGCCTCGTGTCGTGGATACGGGATTCGACGTAGCGCCGGTGGCCGGGCGTTACGTCAGCCGATGGGCGATCCCGTAGCCGAAGGTCCTACGTGGGTGTCGCAGGGGGCGGGTAAGAAGGCGTGGGGGCAGGTTTCCGACCCGGGCGCTGCCTAGCCTGCTTATGGAAGGGGTGCTGCCTTGCTGGAAGGTGACCTGCCGATCCCGCCGGGCACGAGCCCGCGGGTGCGTGCTGCGTTTGTGGGTGCGTACGCAGCTGATGACGGTCTGTACCTGCGCATCACCCAGCTCAACCCCGAGGGGGTGTCGATGCACTGGGTGCAGGTTGACCCTGCTGACATTCCGCAGGGCGCGCACGTACATGTGCTCCGCGAGCCGGATGGCAGCTACCTCGCTCCGTTCGAAGTCGGCGACTGTGCGTTCGCTAGCGGCGCCTTCTGCCGCTACGCGGGAGCCGGCCCCGACGGTGAGGCACAGTGGGAGGACGTCAGCGGACCCGACGTGCCGGCCGGCAGCCGGGTGTGGCATTTCGATGACCAGTGCTTCATGTCGGAAGCCGATTTTGCAGAGCTGGTTCCGGCCCCCAGCGTCGCGGCTCCGCCTCCGCTGCCGGAGTTCCGCAGTACCGGTCTAGATCGACCGGAGATCGGAATGGTGGCCAGCGACGGCCACGTCCCGTGGCGGTGCGGCAGCCTCTCGGCGGACGGTACGCCGCGCTGGGAGCGGATCCGGTGGTCTGCGGTTCCGGTGGGCACCCAGGTCTGGCACGTTGGGCAGCGGCGGTTCTGCCTCACCGGCCCGGTGCCGGAGTCTGTCGGCAGCTACGCAGTCAACGAGCGCGGATATTGGAAGATGGCCCGCTACAGCGCCGATGGGTCCAAGCACTGGGTGAGAGTGTTCAAGCCGCCGCAAGGCAAACTGGTCTATGACTATGCGCGCGGCGGCTGGATCAAGATCCCGTACCGGTTGACGCCCACCAGCTGTTCTGGGTGATCGCCGGTGGTAGCGGCGCCATGCTGGCGCCGGTGTTGCTGAACGGGAGCCTCCCTCTGGTGCGCACCCTGGCCAGCCTGTGGTGGCCTGTTTCTCGGAGCGTTCCAGGTCGTCTGGCTGTACTTCTTCGACCTCGACCCGGAACGCGGCTACAAGATCGCCGCTGCCTGGGCCGCGCTGCTGGTGGCCCGTCATGAGGCAGTCAAGCGTCACGACCGGCAACGTGCTGCCGACACCACCTTCGCCGCCATCTACAGCCGGGTGCAGGGGGCGCGTGGCCGAGAGCCGGGCTGAGTCGAGTCTCAGTCTGGTCGGGACACTACGTCGTCGCCAGCCGTGGGACCGCGGCAGATTGTCGTACCGCGGCCGGCGACAGCGTGCCGCTGGGGATAGAGCTCGACCGGCGCGAGGTACGGTCGGTCGCCGCGGGACAGTGCCCACGACAGTGGACAGTCTGCTGATTGTCACGGGAGATAAGTCTGGAGTCGATGGACGCTCGCGACGAGAGTGTGCCCCGCCCGGCTGACCACCTCGTCCCGGTAGAGGCGTGTGAGGGTGACATCAGCCGCGAGGCACTTGCGGAGATCCGCGAGCGCGCCAAAGATCCCAGTCACCTGATGGTGACGGCCACCGGAAAGAAGCGTGTTCGCCCCGCCCGCGATCACGCCCCGGCTGCCCCATGGACGACGCTCTTCTGCCAGATGCCTAGCCTTGAAGCGACAGCTGCCCTCGTCGCCGCAATCCCCGATGGCATTGACCTCGGCTATGTAGACCAGGCGGAGTACTGGGTCGAAGTCTTCATCGATGACGATTTGCTCGACCAGAGATACACCACCGACCACCCGTACACGCGCCTCGCCGATCTCACGCTGCGCCTCGGTGGCCGCATCGAAGGCTCGCCCTTCGACCCCGACGAGCCCTAGGGATCGTGCAGGCGCGGGGAGCCCGGGCCGGCGGCGTCTGCGCACGACGAGAGCGCGTGCGTGAGATGCAGGATTGAACTCGACTGCGATGGGGGGTCAATGTCGACACGCAACTTGCGGCGGGGTTGAGCCGGACCGGATAACCGGTGTGGATGGACCGCAGCGTGGACTACTGGTTGCTAGATGACGACGCTCCGCGGGCGGCCGCCGCGGGCCACACGATCGCGGAGGCCCCTTTTGATCGCCCGGTCGAATTGCTGCGCCCGGGACACTCAAGCCGGTGGGAATGCAATCGCTAACACGCGGTGCAGCTCGGTGATCCGCTCGCCGGCGAGTGACCCCAGCTTGAGGATGTGCTCGGTCGCCTTCTTAGGCCACAGGACCTTCACACCCTGCGTAGTGAAGTCGCCGCCTAACAGCGGCCAGTCCGCCTCGATGAACGCGAGCATTCCGGTGACTGTCACATCTGCAAAGCCGGCTGCGAGCACCGCGGTCACGCGCGCTACTTGTTCCGTCATCCCTGCGACAAGCGGGTTGGACTTGCGGGTGCCCACCATGAGCGTCTCGATGCGCGGCCGCAGGATGCCGCCTTCGATCCTGAGGCTCGGTCTGCCCTTGTAGCGCTTGGCGTCGACGACGAACACGCCAGCCGAACTGATGGCGATATGATCGATGTTAGCCCGCGTGCCCGGGATGCGGCGGTCATGCAGCAGGCGAACGCCGTACTCGGTCAGCTCGTCCAGCCGTTTGCCAAGTAGCTCCTCGCCCTTCGTTCCTCGCTGCCATGCCGTCGTGCTCTGCGGGGCGCTCGAGAGAGCGAGGATCATCCCGCCGAGATTGGGGTGGCGCTCGCGCATCCGCTGCTCGCGCTTGGCAACTCGCCGCCCAAACTCGCGGCGGGCGGAGGCGCCGGCCGTACCGGACTGGACCGCCGCGAGCCCCGTCTCCGCGATTTTGGGGCTTCCCGTCGCGCCGGGTTCGGAGGGGGCTGACGCGGGCACGTTAGCGACCGGGTCTGACTCCTTGGCCGGATCGCCGGCGCAGGCCGGGCAGACGACCTGCTTGGCGGTCTGGTCGTAGAACGCCGATGCTCCCTGCCCGAGTTCGGCTCGGCAGTGCCGGCACTTCCCGGCGTAGCGCAGCCGCAGATACTTGAGATCGACCGGCTCGGACACGCTTGGACCCTACCCAGCATGGTGGGCCTTCCTGGCGCCGCGCCGGGCGGTCAGCAGGCAGGACAGGGGCACCGCCGGCCGGAGCGTCGCAGCCGCGGCGAGCGGCACCCGATCTTGAGGGCAGCGGAGCTCGTTGGCCTGGGTCACGGCGGCGGTGACGATCAGCATCTCGAGCATCGCCGGGTGCACCCCGATATACGCTCGGGGGCCGGCGCCGAAGGGTATCCACGCGTGCCGGTGCCGGCCGGCCTCGCCCTCGGGGCTGAACCGGTCAGGATCGAATCGCTCGGGGTCGGCCCAGAAATCGGGAAGCCGGCGGGTCGCCCACGGCGACAGCAGGATGAGGGAGCCGGCCGTGATCGGGTAGCCATTGACCACGTCGTCGACGACCGCGGCCCGGCTGAGCGCGCACGCCGGCGGATAGAGCCGCAGCGCCTCCTTGACCACCATCCGCGTGACGATGAGCCGGTCGATGACCCCGGCGCCGGCCAGGCCGTGGCCCAGCACCGCGTCGGCTTCGGCCCGCACTTGCGCCTGGAACTCCGGGTGCCGGCCGAGCAGATAGAAGGTGAAGGTGAGGCCGGTGGCGGTGGTTTCGTGCCCGGCCGTGATGAAGATCATCAGCTGGTCACGCATCTCGCCGGCATCG
>JALZBL010000203.1 GCA_030947395.1 Actinomycetota bacterium
TGTCGGCACCGTGCGTCATGATGAACCCGTGATCGCCGCCTGACGATCACCAGGACCGCCACCGAAGTTCAACGGAGTGCGGGACAACCTCCTCGACACGGCGGCAGCGGACTCGCTCACCACCCGAGACCTGTGCCAGATCCTCCAGGTGTCCCGCCCCGTCGTGCAGCAGCTCATCCGCTCCGGCGACCTCCCCGCCACCAAACTGACCCGACACCACGGATGGAAAGTCGCACGGCCGGCGTTCGAAGCCTGGGTCCAGGCGCAGTACGCCGACACCCGCGCCTGGTTCCAGGCCAACGGGCCCACCGCCGCCGGAACGTGGGACCGACACACCGGAGGGCCCACCCGGTGACACTCCCCCGCCCACACGTCCCGGGATGCGGGACCACCCCACCCATGACGGCGACAAACGCGACGGTGAGACCCGCCCATCTCACAACCAATGGTCTTCGGCCCCGCCATCAGCCGTCCGGCCGAAGGGGCTCCTCGAGACACGCTTCGGGGGGCCCTCGGCCTGCCGTGGGGGGTACGTCCAGAACCCTGCCGAGATGACCCCTACCGCCCACAGTGGGCGTGGCCCCTACCGCCAGAAGGCGACGGGGTCACTTGTCGTCAGGGCCTCCGTGTGTCGAGGCTTGTAGGGTGCCGCCGAGCAGGACGGCGTGGAGAGGGCTGCAGGAGATTAAGCCTTTCTGCGGGACGGCGCGCACCCTCCAGGAAGCTCCAAACCAAGGAGTGACTCGACCACCTGGCCGCCAAGAGGGCGCGCCGCCGCCGCGGGGAACCCACACCCCGGTGAGGTCCGTGGTCAAGGAACGCCTTCCGGTGGCCGTGGCAACGTCTGCCTCGGACCGCTCTGAGCGTGACCCGGGCATCGGCCGACACGGGCACGGCGGTGACTGCGCGGACCGCGGACGACCGTGTCGGAGGGTGGCGAGGAACGGCGCCAACCAGCGTTATTCGGGCGCCGACCCGCAAGCGCCAGGCATTAGGGCATCACGTCGCCGCTGTTGGGGCCGAGCGTCTGCCCGACGTAGAGGTTGCCGCCGGGGTCGCTGGCCAGGAGGACCGCGGTGGGGGCAACCTCGTCGGGTATTCCGAACCGCCGGAGAGGAAGCTCGGCGCGTTTGGCCGCCTTCCAGTCCTCGGTGATCCCCCTGACGAGGGGAGTCTCGATCGGGCCGGGGGCAATGGCATTCACCAGCACCCCGGCCGGAGCAACCTCCAACGCGAGTGCCTTGGTGAGTCCGAGCACCCCGGCTTTGGCTGCGCTGTAATGGGTGAGGCCGACTCCGCCTTTGAGGGCTAGTTGCGAGGCAACGTTGATGACGCGGCCCCAGCCTTTGTCGACCATGCCCGGGACCACGTGGCGGCAGACCAGGAAGACACCGGTGAGGTCGACGTCGATCGTCTCCTGCCACTGGGTGAGGCTCATCTGGGTCAAGGGGGACTGGGTGAGGATGCCCGCGGAGTTGACCAGCACGTCGACTTGCCCAGCCGCCTCGGCCATGGCGGCGACGGAGGACTCGTCGGTGACGTCGACCGACAGGTCTGCCCCGCGGAGGTCGGCGGTGACCACCGCGCTGTCCTCGGCTCGGAACGCGTGGGCTATCGCGGCACCGATCCCGCTGCCGCCGCCGACGACGAGTACGCGACGGCCTGCGAGCCCGGTCCTGCTCATGACGGCATCCGCACGGTCAGGCCGCCGTCGACCACGATCGACTGACCGGTCAGGTAGGAGGCTCGCGGGCTGCACAGGAAGGTCACGACCTCAGCGATCTCCTCCGGGCGCCCCACCCGGCCCAGCGGGATGGCGGCGCCGGCCGCGGCCAGGCCCTCGGGCCCGTAGCTGTTCACCGGGTCCAGACTTTGCGGGGTCTCGATCAGGCCGGGAATGATGGAGTTGACCCGGATGCCCCGCGGCGCCAGCTCGACGGCCAGGGATGCGCTGAGGCCGAGCACCCCCGCCTTGGCCGCGCCGTAGTGGGCGTGCTCGCCCCAGCCGTACACCCCGCCGGCGATCGAGGAGATCGCGACCATGGCGCCGCCGTCGCCCAGGTGCCGGGCGCAGGACCGGAAGGTGCGCAACACGCCGACCAGGTCCACCTCGACGACGTCGGCCCAGGCTCGGTCGTCGAGATCGGTCAGCGGGGCGGCGCGCAACACCCCCGCGTTGGCCACCGCGACGTCGATCCGGCCGAACTCGTCGACCGCCCGCGCCGCCAGCGCATCGACCTGCCCGCTGTCGCGGACGTCGACCTCCTGGACGACGTACCGCCCATCGACAGCTTTAACCGCGGCGGCGGTTTCGGCCGGGTCGTGCGGGTCGCCGGGGAAGGTGCCGATCACGAGGGCGGCACCCTCCCGGGCGAAGGCGACGGCGGTGGCACGGCCGATGCCGGAGGCCGCGCCCGTGATCACCGCAACCCGGTCCGCCGCAGTGGTCACGCCTGCACGGCTGCGGCCGGCCGGTTCTGCGCGTCGTGCTCATGGACCCCGCCGTCGTCCGTGCTCAACGGTGCGACCTTCTTGCAGGCGAACATCACGAACCCGGACACGAAGGTGCCGAGGGCGCCGACGTACAGGGCGGTCTGAGACCACGCCATGCCCCCGGCAAGTAGGGAGGTGACGATGACGCCGGCGACGATGGCGCCGGGTTGGCTGATCGCGTTGATCAGGGACGCGCCGGTGGCCCGACAGTCGGCGGTGTATGCCTCGCCCATGTAGAACAGCATCGCGGCGTACGGGCCGACGAGGAAGAACATTCCCAGGGAGTACAGAACGACGACGGCGACGGTTCCTGAGGCGAACAGCAGCATCGCCGCGAACAGGACGCCGGAGATCAGCCACGCCACCGCGATTACGTTGCGACGGCCGAAGCGGTCGCCGGCCCAGCCGTGGAATAGGTACCCGGTGAACGCCACCACGTTGATGATGATGAACATGATCAGGGCGCCGGCGAAGTCGACACCCTTGCCTTTGGTGAGCACGCTGGTACCTAGCACGCTGAAGGTCTGAATGCCGAACCAGTTGGTGAACCAGGCCAGCCCGAGGAAGATCGTGTTGCGCCGGGAGTCCTTGGCGAAGACCTCGCGCAGCGGCGCCTTCCGCTCCGCCTCCAGGCCGTACTCGGCGGCCAGCGCGTGCGCCCCGGCCGCGTCACCGGCCTTGAGCAGTTTCCGGACGCGGTCCTGCAGTACGAACTGCGGGGTCTCCTTCAGCGTCCGGCGCACCAGCACGACAACTAGGGCCGGGAAGGTGGCGAGCAGGAAACAGCCGCGCCAGCCGACCAACGGCAGGAACGCGGCGGCGAATCCCGCCGCCAGCAGGGTGCCCAACGGCCAGCCGCCCTGCACGATCGCGTAGATGAACCCGCGTCGCTTGGTGATCGTGTCGTCCTCGCTGAGGGCGTAGATCTCGTTGAGGTAGGTCGTGTTGACGCCCTGCTCAGCCAGGCCTAGGCCGCCGATGGAGCGCACCGCAACGAGGTAAGCCGGGTTGAAGGTGGCCGCGGTGGCCGCGGAGGCCAACGCGGTGCCAGACACGGTGAGCAGCATGCCCTTGCGCCGGCCGACCCGGTCGACCAGCGGCCCCACGCCGAAGACGACCAGGGCGGTGCCGACCGAGATCGCGGTGGACGCCGCGACCGCGGTCGCGTCCGACCAGCCGAAGTCCTCCTGAATGGCCGGCAGCAGGGTGCCGAACAAGATGAAGTCGTATACGGCGAAGATCCAGGCCGCCAACGCGATGACGGTGCCTTTGCGGGTCTCCGCCCGGCTGACGCGATGGCGTGCCCAAGCGGCGCTGACCGCGGAGGATGTGGAGGAGCCACCGGGCGATGCCGGGTTCCCGGCACCCCCCACGGAGGCGGAAGAGGGGTTGTCAGACACGGCTGTCACTCCTAGGGGCTGCTGAGCTGGCGCGGCGGGGAGCCGTGCCAGTGGTGAAGGTGGGTGCGGAACGGGGCGGCATCCGGGTCCTACGACCGGGGCGTGCGGGCCATGAAGTCGTCGGCGATCTCGTCGAATGTCGCCCATCGCACGCCCTCGTGGCCGTTGATGTGGGCGATCAGCCGCTCGAGCATGAGCAGCACCTGAGGCCGCCCGGAGACGTCGGGGTGAATGGTGAAGGTCACTACGCCGTAGTCCTGCTCGCGGTAGACCCAGTCGAACTGGTCGCGCCACATCTCTTCGAGGTGGCGAGGGT
>JALZBL010000204.1 GCA_030947395.1 Actinomycetota bacterium
GTGCTGGACCCGCCGCGCAGCGGAGCCGGGCGGGGCGTGATCGAGGCGGTACTGAGCCTCCGGCCACGCGCGGTGGCCTACGTCGCCTGCGACCCGGCCGCGTTCGCCCGCGACGTTCGCCTCGCCCGCGATGCCGGCTGGTCGCTGGCCGAGCTCCAGGCGTTCGACTCGTTTCCGATGACCCACCACGTCGAGTGCGTCGGACTGCTGGTGCCCCGGGGCGCCGACGTATCCTTGCTCTCATCATGAGTTCAGTCCTCGCCCGCGTTGACGGCCCCGACGACCTGCGGAGTCTCAGTGACGAGGAGCGCATCTTGCTCTGCGTGGAGATCCGCGACTTCCTCATCGACTCCGTCGCCCGCACCGGCGGCCACCTCGGGCCCAACCTCGGCGTGGTGGAGCTCACCGTGGCCCTGCACACCGTCTTCGACTCGCCGACCGAGCCGATCCTGTTCGACACCGGGCACCAGGCCTACGTGCACAAGATCCTCACCGGTCGCCGCGGCGGCTTCGACCGGCTCAAGCAGGCCGGTGGCCTGTCCGGCTACCCGAGCCGGGCTGAGAGCCCGCACGACTGGATCGAGAACTCCCACGCCTCGACCGCGCTGTCCTGGGCCGACGGCCTGGCCAAGGCCTACGACGTGCGCGGTGACCGCCGCCCGGTGGTGGCGGTCGTCGGTGACGGGGCGCTGACCGGCGGCATGTGCTGGGAGGCGCTCAACAACATCGCCGGATCGGACCGCCCGGTGGTGATCGTCGTCAACGACAACGGCCGCTCCTACGCACCGACGATCGGGGGACTGGCGGAGCGGTTGGCCGGTCTGCGGCTGCGCCCCGGCTACGAACGGGTGCTCGGCGCGGTGCGCGAACGCCTGCAGCGCACACCCCTCGTCGGCCCGGCGGTCTTCGACGCCCTGCACGGCGTCAAGCGCGGGGTGAAGGACGTCCTGGCCCCGCAGGGTCTGTTCGAGGACCTCGGCCTGAAGTACCTGGGCCCGGTGGACGGCCACGACCTTGCCGCGTTGTGCACGGCGCTCACGCTGGCCAAGCACTTCGGCGGTCCGGTGATCGTGCACGCGGTGACCCGTAAGGGCTACGGCTACGCGCCGGCCGAGAACGACACGATCGAACAGATGCACTCGCCCGGGGCCTTCGACCGGGTCACCGGAACCCTGGTACCCAGGTCCGGGCGGTCATGGACGTCAGTGTTCGCCGAGGAGATCGTGCGCATCGGCGAAGAGCGCGGCGACGTCGTGGCCATCTCGGCCGCCATGTGCGAACCGACCGGGTTGGGCCCGTTCGCCCGGCGCTTTCCGCAGCGGTTCTACGACGTGGGCATCGCCGAGCAGCACGCGCTGACCTCCGCCGCCGGTCTGGCCTCGGGCGGCATCCATCCGGTCGTCGCCCTCTACGCGACCTTCCTCAACCGCGCGTTCGACCAGCTGCTGCTCGACGTGGCCCTGCACCGGCTGCCGGTCACGGTGGTCCTCGACCGGGCCGGCCTGACCGGTGACGACGGCGCCAGCCACAACGGCATGTGGGACCTGGCCCTGCTCGGCGCGGTGCCGGGCCTGCGCGAGGCGGCCCCCCGCGACGAGCCCAACCTGCGCGAGCAGCTGGCCGAGGCGGTGGACTGGGCGGACGGTCCGACCGTGGTCCGCTTCCCGAAGACGCCGCTGCCGGCGCCGACCACCGCCGTCCGCCGGGTGGGGCCGCTCGATGTGCTGGCCGAGCCCGACCCGAGGGCGACCGTCGACGTCGTCCTGGTCGCCGTGGGCGCGATGGCGGGTGACGTGCTGGCCGCGGCCCACCAACTGGACGGGGCTGGCTTCACCGTCCGCGTGGTCGACCCGCGCTGGGTCACCCCGGTGTCGGCGCAGTTGCTGGCCGTCGCCAGCGCGGCCCGCCTCGTCGTCACCGTCGAGGACGGGCTCGTCGTCGGCGGCGTCGGTTCGCGGCTGGCCCAGGAACTGCGGGCGACCGGGGTGGACGTTGCGACCCGCGAGATCGGCGTCCCGCGGGCGTTCCTCGAGCACGGCAAGGTGGGCGACGTCCGCGCCGCGATCGGCCTGACCGGGCCCGATATCAGCCGCCGGGTCGTGGAATGGGCAGTCCAGGTCCTGGGCGCGGAGGGCGTCGACGCGACGCCGGCGGACATTTCGGCCGAGGACCGCCAGAACTAGTTCCCCCCGGGCTGGTCGGTGCCCGCGGCTCGGGTGGCGCGTCGCCTTCCCTCCACCGATGTCGCCAGTTGATCTCGGGGCGACATCGGCGAAGCGAAGGCCGCCGCGGATGTCTGCTGAGTTGGAGCCGGCGCCGTTAGTAGCGGCCGGTCCAGGCGAGTCCCCACGTGACCGGTCCGAGCAGGCCGGTGGCCGGCCGCCCGTTGAGTCGCTGGATGCGGTTGACCACCGCCAGGGTCGGCGCGTCGAGACGCCCGCTGGCGGCCATCGTCGCCCCGCGCCGGCGCATCTGGCTCTGCCACCGGGTGATGACCGGACTCGTGTCGCCGGCCGACCAGTACTGCGTCCTCGGCCAGGCCGGCGCCGCAGCGATCGGCCCTGCCGGCTTGGCCGGCGGCACCACCGGAGTCGGCGGACCGGTGTAGCGGCCGGTCCAGGCCAGTCCCCACGTGACCGGTCCGAGCAGACCGGTGGCCGGGAGCCCGTTCAGCCGCTGGATGCGGTTCACCACCGCGCCGGTCGCGGCATCGAACCGCCCGTTCACCGGGATCGTCGCCCGCCGCGCGCGCATCTGGGTCTGCCACCGCTGGATCACTGGGCTGGTGTCGCCGTAGGACCAGTACTGCGTGTTGGGCCACGCGGGCGCGCGCCCGGCCGGCCGCGGCGGAAGCGGAGCCGGGGTGGGCCTCGGCGCTGTCGGCCGGGGCACGCGGATGTCCGACGTGCGGCCGGAGCGGGCGTCCCTGTCCTCCCTCAGGCCGACGATGCCGGCGCAGGTCCACGGTTGCCAGCCGCGTTGGCGGTAGAGGATCAGGGCCCGGGCGTCCTGTTCGGCCGGAGCGGCCCGGTTCGGGTAACCCGCTCCGCCGACACTGCGCCAGGTGCCCAGGTCGAACTGATAGGCGCCGTAGTACCCGTTGCCGGTGTTGATCGCGTAATTGTTGCTGGACTCGCATTGGCGAAGCCGATACCAGTCGTTGGCCGAGGGGTCGGCCGACGCGGCGCTCGGGGCGAGCAGAGTCAGCAGGGACCCGCCCACCGCCACGGTGAGGCTGACCGCGGCGATGGGCCGCCGCCGTCGTGGCTGGAAATCGGGGATGAGTTCGGGTGGGTTGTTGCGACGATCGTGGGGGGTGCGCAAGGAGACCGGCCTTCCCGCCGCCCGAGTCACGGGCCGGCCCGCGGTCTTCCCCACCTCGGGATGGCTCAGTCGGTGGCCGCGGAGATTCGAGACCACCGGTGACTCGACCACCCTGCGTGCTCGTCTGCCAGGATCCGCACCGGCCGGGGTGGTACGGCGTCGGCCGACGCGGAAGCCGCCAGGTCGACGACGCCTGGATACCGTAACCACCAGTCCCACTCGGCACAAGCGCACCACAGAACCCATCAGTATCACTCACCGGCGACGGCCACTCCGGTCGACCCGCCGACCGGTTGGAGTCAGTCGCTCGCGTGCAGGGCGGCCGGGCCGCCGGAGCGCAGCGTCAGCCGCACCTTCAGCTCCGGCAGGCCGAGGGCGTCGCAGACCTGGTTGATGACCGTCACGTCGTCGACGAAGCCGTCCGGATGGTCGAGATCGCTCACCTCGTCGCGGTTGAGCACGAAGTAGTCGACCGCGCCCCGCACGGCCGCCCGGTCCTCATCCGAGCGCTGTTGGGTCTCGTCGACGAGGGACCACAGCGAGTCGGAGATGCGGGCGACCAGCCCGAGATCGATGTTGTCGTTGTCCAGCGCCTCAGCGGCCAGCTCTCGCAGGTGCGCGGCCACCTTGAGCTTCAGGTCACGCACCCCGTGGGCGGGCAGGTAGCTCGTCATGAATCCAGTCTCGTCCATCGCAGTGGCTCGGGCCGGGCGGGGGTCAGCAAGGTGTCGACGCAAGCCCGGGCGGCGCCAGGCATCGGCGCCTCGTCGTCGGCGCCGAGGGCCTAGGCGGACGGCGGATGGGCCAGCTCGCCCAGCGTCGAGGCGAGCGGGGCGGCACACAAGTGCACCTGCCAGGGTCGTGCGCCGTAG
>JALZBL010000205.1:0-416 GCA_030947395.1 Actinomycetota bacterium
CACCAGCAGCGCCGCGGCCGCCAGGCGCTCCGCCTTGCCCGCGCCGGGCGCGTCGAGGCGGTCCGCCGCCTCCCGGGCCCGGGCCGCGCTCAAGCCCGGCGCCGCGGTGTGGATCCGGTTCACCACCAGCCCGGCCAGCGGCATCTGCTCGTCCGACAGGCGTTCGACGAAGAAGGACGCCTCGCGCAGGGCGTCCGGCTCGGGCGCCGCGACGACCACGAACGCGGTGCCCGGTGCCTTGAGCAGCTCGTAGGTCTGTTCGGCCCGCTCCCGGAAGCCGCCGAACATCGTCTCCAGTGATGAGACGAACGACGCGACGTCGCCGAGCAGGTCGCTGCCGAGGATCTTGGTCAGAATGCGGGTGAACACGGTGAAGGACACCGTGACCACCTTGAGGTAGGCCCGGCCGCCGGCGC
>JALZBL010000205.1:426-4183 GCA_030947395.1 Actinomycetota bacterium
GCCGGCGCGCGCCGGCGCGGTCAGCAAGCGGATCATGCGCCCGTCGAGGAAGCGCCCGAGCCGCTTGGGTGCGTCGAGGAAGTCCAACGCCGAGCGTGAGGGCGGGGTATCGACCACGATGAGGTCCCACGGCGCCTGGTGGGCGTCGATCTGCCCGCGCAGCTGCGACAGCTTCTCCATCGCCATGTACTCCTGCGTCCCCGAGAACGAGGACGACAGCGACTGGTAGAAGGGGTTCGCGAAGATCTGCTCGGCCCGTTCCGGCGGGCTGTGCGTGGCGACCACGTCGTCGAACGTCCGTTTCATGTCGAGCATCATCGCGAACAGCGCCCCGCCAGCGGCTTCCCCGATGCCCTCGACCTGGCGGGGAGTGTTGTCCAGCTTGGTCAGGCCGAGGGACTGCGCCAGCCGCCGGGCCGGGTCGATCGTCAGGACCACCACGTTGCGCCCGGACTCAGCCGCGCGCAGGCCTAGCGCGGCGGCGGTGGTCGTCTTGCCGACGCCGCCGCTCCCGCAGGCCACGATGACTTTGGTGGCCGGGTCGCCCAGCAGGGCGTCGACGTCGAGCGCGGCGAGCAGGCGGGAGTTGCTCACGCGACGATCGCTTCGCCGAGCACCGCGGCCAGCTCGTAGAGATCGCCGAGGTCGATCGGCGCGGCTAGTTCGGGGAGCCGGACGGTTGGCCGGTTCAGTGCTTCGAGCCGGGCCGCGTTCTCCTCCTGCACGTGCTGGCGCAGGGCGTAGTCGGCCAATTGCTGGGCCAGCGGATTGGTGAGCTCGGCCCCCAATCCGGCCTCGGCCAGGCCGGTCCCGAGTGCCTTGCGCTCGCCGAGCCGGCCGGTCTCCGTGCGTCGGACCAACCCGGCCGCGAACAGCTCGGGCCGGTTGCGGTTGACGACGGCGTGGCCCAGGTGGAAGCCGCCGGCCCGCAGGTCAGCCGCGGCGTCGAGGGTCTCCTGGACCGGCATCTCCTCCAGCAACGTGACCAGGTGCACCCGGGTGGACGGTCGGTGCAGCACGTCGGTCACCCCTTGGCTCTGCTTGTGGATCGGCCCCATCTTGGTCAGCCCGGCGACGTCCCTGGTCACGTCGAGAAACTGCCGGATCCTTCCGGTGGGCGGGGCGTCAAGGATCACCGCGTCGTACACGTTCTCGCCGCTGCGCTCGGTCCGGACCGCCGCCTCCTTGACCTTGCCGGTCATGAGAACGTCGCGCATGCCCGGTGCGATCGTGGTCACGAAGTCGATGGCACCCATCGCGCGCAGGGCCCGTCCCGCCCGGCGCAGGTTAAAGAACATGTCGAGGTATTCGAGGAACGCCTGCTCGGGATCGACGGCCAGGCCGTAGACCTCGCCCCGGCGCGGGGCGCTGGCCAACCGCTTCTCCTCGTACGGCAGGGGCGCGACGTCGAACAGTTGGGCCAGGCCCTGCCGGCCCTCGACCTCGATCAGCAGCGTGCGCCTCCCGCCCGTGGCCAGGGCGACCGCCAGCGCCGCCGCGACGGTGGTCTTGCCGGTTCCGCCCTTGCCGGTGACGATGTGCAGCGCGGCGGTGGGCACGTCCGGCAGCGTACGGTTTGCCGCCATGACCGCCGCGCAACAGCCCCCGTCCGCCCGCCTGGCCGCGCTGGGAATCGAGTTGCCGGCGGTGGTTGCGCCGGTGGGCAGCTACGTTCCCGCGGTGCGCAGCGGGAACTTGGTCTGGAGCTCGGGCCAGTTGCCGGTGGTCGACGGGACCATGGCCTCGACCGGCAAAGTGGGCGGCGCGGTGACGCCGGAAGAAGCGGTCGGGATGGCCCGGGCGAGCGCCCTCAACGCCTTGGCTGCGGTGCACGACCTCGTCGGGATCGACGCGGTGGCCCGGGTGGTGAAGATGGTCGGGTTCGTGGCGTCCACGCCGGAGTTCACGGGGCAGCCGGGCGTGGTCAACGGCGCCAGCGACGTACTGGCCGAGGTGTTCGGGGCGGCGGGGGTGCACGCCCGGTCGGCGGTCGGTGTGGCGGCGCTGCCCCTCGACGCACCGGTGGAGATCGAGTTGGTGGTGGAGCTGCGCGGCGATGAGTGATCGGCGAAGTGCGCCGGCGGACCCCACCCCGGACGCGCCGGTAGCCGAGGCGCGGCCCGCGGCGACGGTGGTGCTGCTGCGCGAGGGCCTCGACGGCGTCGAGACCTGGTTGCTGCGGCGAGCATCGGCGATGGCCTTCGCCGGCGGCATGTCGGTGTTTCCCGGCGGCCGGGTCGATGCGGCGGACGCGGACGCGACGGTGCCGTGGTGGGGAGCGCCGCCCGACCCGGCGCTGCGGGCGCTGACCGTGGCCGCGGTTCGGGAAACGTTCGAGGAGACCGCGGTCTTGCTCACGCATCCGCGCGCGCACCCGGCAGTGCTGGCCCGGAGAGCGGACGTTGAGGCCCGCGCGATCGGCTTCGCGGCGCTGCTGGCCGGTGCCGGTCTGAGCATCGACTCCGCCCTTGTGCGCCCGTGGGCCCGCTGGATCACCCCGGTCGCCGAGCCGCGCCGGTACGACACCTGGTTCTTCGTCGCGGCGCTGCCGGACGGGGCGACCGCCGAGGCCATCAGCTGCGAAGCGGTCCAGGCGGGTTGGACCACGCCGGACGCGGCGTTGTCCGAGCACGCCCGCGGGACCCGCCCCATGCTGCCCCCAACGCTGATCGCCCTGCGCGAGCTGACGGCGTTTGCCCGCGTGGCCGACGTCCTGACCGCGGCCGCCGGCCGCGATCTGCGTGCGGTGCTACCGATCATCGACCGCCGGTCCGGCACGGTCACCCTGCCTGACGGGGCCGTGCTCGATCTGCCCCCGGCGCCATGATGGTCGGTGTGAGCAGCGCGCCGACCGGTGCCCCGCGCCGGCGGGCGCCCGACGGAACGGGCCCTCCGGCGGCCGAGGGTTTGCGCCATCCGTCGCCCGGAGTCCTACGGGCGGTGACGGCCGACGCCGCGGTGCTGCTGGCACCCAACCCCGGCCCACTGACCCTGGACGGCACGAACACCTGGCTGCTGCGATCGCCCGGCGCGGCCGGCGGCACGGTCGTCGTCGATCCGGGTCCTGACGACCCGGCTCACGTCGATGCGGTGGCGGTGGCGGCCGGGCGGGTCGAGCTGATCGTGCTCACCCACCGTCACGACGATCACAGCGGCGGCGTCGAGCGACTACACCACCGCACCGGTGCGCCGGTCGTAGCCGCCGACCCGCACTTTCGCCGCGCCCACCGGCTGCTGCGCGACGGCGAGGTGCTCTCCGCGGCCGGCCTGCGGCTGCAGATCTGGGCGGTGCCCGGCCACACCGCCGACTCCATCGCGGTACTGGTCGGCGACGACGCCGTGCTCACCGGTGACACCGTGTTGGGCCGCGGCAGTACCGTGCTGACCGAGCCGGATGGCGATCTGGGGTATTACCTCGATTCGTTGCGACGGCTCGCCGGCCTGTCCGGACGTCGGATGTTGCCCGGTCACGGACCGGAGCGGCCGGACACGGCCGTGGTGGCGCGGGAGTACCTGACCCACCGCAGCGCGCGGCTGGCCGAGGTGCGCGCCGCCTTGGTCGACCTTGCCCTGGCGCCGCGGCCGGCCTCCGCTCAGGCCGTCGTGGAACGGGTCTACGCCGACGTCGAGCGCGAGCTGTGGCCGGCCGCCGAACAGTCGGTGCGGGTCCAGCTGGCCTACCTCGCGCGGGAGGACACCCGGCCCGGTGGTCGCGATGGAGCCGGTGGTCCCGATGGAGCCGGCTGACTCAGATCGA
>JALZBL010000206.1 GCA_030947395.1 Actinomycetota bacterium
ACGCCGCGTCGTTCGCGGCGGACCGCCCGATCCTCGGCCTGCGGGCCGGCATCGTGCTGTGCGACCGGATAGAGCTGCACCCGGACGGGTCCGCGGTCGTCTCGACCGAACACCGGCCGCCAAACGACCAGGTGAATGACCACTCGAATGACGCTCCCGAGCCGATCGCCCGGCCGGTGACGGCGCCGACATCGTCCGAGCCAGTCCGGTCGAAGCCGGTCGCCACGGAGCCGGTCTTGTCGGAGCCGGCCGCGTCCGAGCCAGTCCGATCGGAGCCGGTGGTGTCCGAGCTCGCCCAGCCGCCCACCCAGCTCATGCCGATACCTGAAGCGCTGCCGGACGCGGCACCCCCGGCGGATCCCCCCGGGCTGATCGATCACCTCCTGGGTGGCCGTCCCGAACCGGAACCGCCCGAGATCGAACCCGAGCCGCCGGAACCGGAGTCCGCAGAGCCCCAACCCGCGCTCGATCGAGTCGCCTTGGCCGCGCTCGATCCGACGATGGAACTCAGCGGGATGTCCGAAGCGGAGCAGGCCGACGCGGCCACCGGCCCGACCGGCCCCACCGTGCCGGCGGTCGTGTGTCCCTCCCGGCATCTGTCGCCGCCCTACTCCAGCAACTGCCGGGTCTGCGGCAGCCCGATCGCGGCCCAGGAGCCGATCGTCACCGCGCGGCCGCCGCTGGGGCTGCTGCGGCTGTCGACCGGCGACATCGTGGCCTTGGACCGCGGGGTGATCCTTGGCCGCAACCCCCGTGCGGGTGACGAGAGGGACCCGGGGCGCCCGCACGTGGTCCGGCTGGCCAGCCCGACCAAGGACATCTCGCGCTCCCACGTCGAGGTGCGACTCGACGAGTGGCACGTCCTGGTCACCGACCTCGGCTCGACGAACGGCACGACGGTCACCATTCCCGGCCAGGCCCCGGTCCGGCTGCGCCCGCACGAGCCCATGCCGGTCGAGGCCAACACCGAGGTGAACCTGGCCGACGAGGTCGTGTTCCGCTTCGAAGTCACCGAGTGACGACACCGGCGCCGCGATCAGCCGACCCAGACGCGGGTGGCCGTGGTCGGTGCGTCGGCCGGACCTCGCCGTCGCGGTCCGGACGGTTGACGGGTGACCTGCGCTGTCGACCGGTCGGATTGTGTGATGAGGTGAGCGGGTGGCTGTCGCGGCACGGTTGGATCGATTCCAGCGTAAGCACCCGGCCGCCGCGTTCCCGTTGGCTGTGGTTTACAAGTTCATCGACGACAACGGTGGCTATCTCGCGGCGCTGATCGCCTACTACGGCTTCGTGTCGTTGTTCCCTCTGCTGCTGCTGCTGGCGACCGTGCTCGGGTTCGTGCTGGTCGGTCACCCCGATTTGCAGCAGCGGGTGCTCCAGTCGGCGCTGCACCAGTTCCCGGTCGTGGGTGGCCAGCTGCAGGACCCGAAGCGGATCGGCGGAGGCGGCTTCGGCCTCACGGTGGGGGTCCTCGGCTCCCTCTACGGCGGACTCGGCGTCGCTCAGGCCTTGCAGTACGCGATGAACTCCGCCTGGGCCGTGCCGCGAAATGAGCGGCCCAACCCGTTGCTCGGCCGCCTGCGCGGGCTGATGCTGCTGGGCACCGCCGGGCTGGCGATCATCGGAACCACCGTCCTCACCGCGCTGAGCGGCAGTGGCGGTTCGTTCGGGCCGGTCCTCAGGGCCTTCGCGCTGGCGGCGTCCGTGGTGCTGAATGCGGTCGTCTTCGTGTTCGTGTTCCGCATCGCCGTGGCCCGCCCACTATCGACCCGCGACGTCGCCCCGGGCGCGATCGCGGCGGCCGTGATCTGGCAGCTGCTTCAGTCGTTCGGCATCTTCTACGTGGGGCGGGTGGTCAAGAACGCCAGCGCGACCAACGGCGTGTTCGCCTTGGTCCTGGGTTTACTGGCGTTCTTCTATCTGACCGCGATTGCGGTGGTGTTGAGCGTGGAGATCAACGTCGTGCGGGTCAACCGGCTGCATCCCCGCTCGCTATTGACCCCGTTCACCGACAACGTCGTCCTGACCCCCGGGGACCGCCGCGCCTACTCCAAGCAGGCCGAGGCGGAGCAGATGAAGGGCTTCGAGGACGTCGACGTCCAGTTCGACCAGCCGAGCCCCGACGGTGAGGCGGGATCGGTCGAATCGCATCGGCAGGAATGAGCGGCGCGGCCGTAGCCGGCCAAGCCGCGCCGCCGTCGTCGCGCGGCTTGGCGCCCGCTCGCCGGGCTAGTCGGCGACGACGGCTCGGGCCACGACGTCAGCCTCCGCGTCGTGGTGCGGCTGGCTCAGGACCTTGTGCGCGAGCAGCACCGAGAGACCCAGGATCGGGATCACGGCCGGGTTCATCTGCAGCCCCACCCCGTTTGGACGGATCATGATGACGAACCCGATCGACAGGCCGGCGATCACTGCGGTCAGTCGGGGGGTCAGCGAGATCGTGGCGGCAATCGCCAGGCTCCATCCGAAGTACCAGGCCTGCACCGACGGCCCCAGAATGACGACGGACAGCAAGGCCATCGCCAGCAGCGTCCAGACTCCAGGGCGGGTGGCCCAGTCGGGAAGCGCACGCCGGCCCAACCAGGAACTGGTGCGGCGCATGGCGAGCAGCCACATCGCGATCAGCAGCAGGATCGAGATCACCGTGCTCACGGTGCGGAAGTCGGCCATTTGCGGGTCCAACTTGAACGCCCGGTGGGGGCGGAACGTGATCAGGTCCCAGAGGATGGCCGCGGACGTGGGGGCGGACATCCAGCTCACCACCGACGCCGAGGAGTTCACCTGCTTGACCCATCCCAGACCAAGACCGCTGACCAGCGTTATCGCCGCGAATACGGCGACGGACAAGCCGATCACCACCGCGGTGCACCACCCGGCGCGTGGGGCGGTTCGCCAGCTGCGCCCCGCCGGGGCGTACGACAACCACAACGGCACCGCGAAGGCCAGTGCGACGGCCGCCGGGGACTTGATGGCGACGGCCGCGGTCAGGATCGTGGTGCCGAGCAGCAGGGTGCGCCCGATCCCCCCCGACCCGGTCACGACGGCGAGACCGGTGGTCATCAATCCGATCATCAGCAGGTCGTTGTGGCCACCGCCCACTCCCAGAACCAGGATCATCGGGTTGGCCACGATCAGCCAGATCGCTACGTTGCGCCGGCCTCCGGCGCGCTGAGCCAGCGTGGGAACCGAGAAGGCGAGTAGCCCGAGCCCGACGACGGCCAGCAGGCGCAGGGCGGCAACCGTGATACCGACGTGATTGCCGATGATCGCGGCGATGACCTTCCCGGTGAGCAACCACAGCGGTCCGTACGGCGCGGGCGTATCAACCCAGCGGTGACTCACTTCGACCGAAAACATGCCCGGGAGGGCGGACGGTCCGAAGTGGTAGGGATCGAGGTGGTGCAAGACGAGCTGGCTCTGCGCCGCGTACGCCCAGAGATCCCGACTGTTCAGTGGGATTGACAGGGTCAGCGGAGCGGCCCACAGCAGGGCGATACGGCGCACCGCGTGCCACTCGGTGCCGGCGACGTCGGCAATGGTCAGTCGCCCCAGCTGTAGCCAGGACAGCATCAGCGCGATGAGCCCGAGGTAGAACACCAACCGCGCCGGAAATGCCCCGATCGGCATGAGCGAGACCACCGGCGTCGTGCCACCGCGAAAGTAGACGGGCACCGCCGCGACCCAGTAGGACGCAGCCGTCATCGCGCCCGAGGCCACCAGGCCGATGTAACCGAGCGTTCGGGGGCGACGCGCCCAAGGACGGGACGTCAGCGCCTCGATCACCACTGCAGGTTAGGCGATTGCCGGGCGCCGAGCGGCTCTGCGCGCCCACCGGATCGAGTCCACCTCAGCCAGTTCCGCGTCGCGGCGGGGCAACGGCGCCCACGCCGATAGGGTCGTGACCAGCCAGATTCCGACCGGACCAGTGGGAGACGACGTGAAGACGATGGTGGCGACGTCGCCGGCCACCAAGCTCGCGGCCGTGGTCGGCGCGCTGCTCTGCGCCGTGTACCTGCGCTGGACACCGCTCGTGCCGGACCTCGCCGCGCAGGTCGCCCGAGCCGACATGATCAGAACGGGCGGACTGACGTCCTGGTGGACCGGCTGGTTCGGCGGCCTGAGCCTGCCCGACTACAGCGTGCTCGTTCCCCAGTCGATGGCGATGTTCGG
>JALZBL010000027.1 GCA_030947395.1 Actinomycetota bacterium
TGCATCGACACCGCGTCCGGAACCGGCTTCTGCGCGGAACACGCCGCGATCGCGGCGATGGTCACGGCCGGTGAGCACCGGATCGTCAAGATCGTCGCGGTGTGGCGCGACGCCGACGGCGCCCTCTACGTGCTGCCGCCGTGTGGGCGGTGCCGGGAGTTCATCCGCCAGGTGCACGAGGCGAACCTCGACACCGAGGTGGTGCTCGGACGAGCCGCCACCGCACCGCTGCGGGAACTGTTACCCCATTCCGCCTGGCCGCCGCCCCTTCCGGCCTGAGTGGGTGGCCGAGCTGACGGCGCTTCCCCACCTGCGCGGCCAAGCTTTGCGCTGCCCTGGCTCGAACGCCGAAGGACGCCCCGGCCGAGGCCGGGGCGTCCTTCGGTGCGCGACAGCTGCCCGATCAGAGCAGCGCTGAATCAGCAACGGCTGCGCGTCAGCCCGCCGCTCAGGCCGAGCCCAGACGCTCGCCAGTGGCCGGATCGAACACGTGGTTCTCGGTCTGCTGGATGTCCAGCTTGATCATGTCGCCGGTGTGCGGTGGCGTGCGTCCGTCGAAGCGGGCGACGAACTGCTTCTCCAGCTCGTGGCCAGGGATGTCGCCGTAGACGTAGGCGTCCGCGCCGAGCTCCTCGACCACGTTGGCCTTGATGACCAGGCCGTCGCCGCCCTCGGAGACGTGGAACGACTCCGGACGGATGCCGATGATGACCTCGTTGGCATTGGCCTGCTTGGCCGCGTCCATGATGTCGGCCGTCAGCGGGTAGGTGATGTTGCCGATCTTCGCGCCACCCTGGACGAGCTGGGCTTTGACCAGGTTCATCGCCGGCGAGCCGATGAAGCCGGCCACGAAGGCGTTCTTCGGCTTGTCGTAGAGGTTGCGCGGGGTGTCGGCCTGCTGGAGAATGCCGCCCTCCTTGAGCACGGCAACCCGGTTGCCCATCGTCATGGCCTCGACCTGGTCGTGGGTGACGTACAGGGTCGTAGTGCCCAGCCGAGCCTGCAACGCGGCGATGTTGGCCCGCGTCTCCACTCGCAGCTTGGCGTCGAGGTTGGACAGCGGCTCGTCCATGAGGAACACCGAAGGGTCGCGCACGATCGCGCGGCCCATGGCCACCCGCTGGCGCTGACCACCGGACAGAGCCTTCGGCTTACGGCTGAGGTACTCGGTCAGGTCAAGCAGCCCGGCGGCCTCGCGCACTTTCTTGTCCCGCTCGTCCTTGTTGACGCCAGCGAGCTTCAGCGCGAAGCCCATGTTCTCGGCGACCGACATGTGCGGGTACAGCGCGTAGTTCTGGAAGACCATGGCGATGTCACGGTCTTTCGGGGGCATTCGCGAGACGTCGCGGCCACCGATGAAGATCGCGCCCTGGTCGACGTCCTCGAGGCCGGCGAGCATCCGCAGGGCGGTTGACTTGCCGGAGCCGGATGGTCCGACCAGAACCATGAACTCGCCGTCGGCGATTTCGAGGTCGAGCTTGTTGACCGCCGGGATGTTCGAGCCCGGGTAGATCCGTGACGCTTCCTTGAACTGCACTTCGGCCATTGGTGGAGCCTCCTTCGGTGTGAGTGGACCGCACCGAATACGGGTACGCCCGCCCCGCCGGCTCAGCGGAGCGCGCCCACCTCACGGTTTTCCGCCCGCCGACGTGGGTTCCGCCCTACCGATTGCAGGCGGCGTCGACGACCGGCATCGCGGTCGGGTCAGTGTCATTCCACCCTGTGCGCTGGCTCACGTCAATGACACGGCGGTGACGCGGTGGTGACGCGGTGGTGGCCGGCGCGTTACGGGCGGCGAATACTGCCCACCCGACTACCGTCCCACGGTGTGGACGAGCGCCCCCCGCCCGCCAGTGCGATCCGGGCGGACCACGCGTCCGGGCTCGGTCGCCTGACCCTGGCCGACGTCGCGCAACGCGCCGGCGTCTCGCGCACCACGGTCTCCAACGCCTATAACCGGCCCGACCAGCTCTCGCCCGCCCAGCGCGAACGAGTGCTGCGCGTGGCGGCCGAGCTCGGATACCCCGGACCGGATCCGATGGCCCGCTCACTGCGCACCAGGTCGGCGCAGGCGGTGGGCCTGATATTCAGCGCGCAGCTGTCGCACGCCTTCTCCGATCCCGCCGCGGTCGAGTTCCTGCACGGGGTGGCGCAAGCCTGCGAGGAACGGGATCGCTCGCTGCTGCTCATCCCGGCCGGTCCGGACGCCGCCAACATCGCGATGATCACACGCGCCGCCGTCGACGGGTTCCTCATCTACTCGATGCCCGACTACGACCCCCACGTCGACACGGTGCTGGGCCGCCCGCAGTCGGCGGTCGTCGTCGACTCACCCACCGGCCTGGCCGACGTCGACTTCGTCGGCATCGACGACCGCCGCGCGTTCTACGAGATGGGCTGCCACCTGCTCGGGCTCGGTCACCGCACCCTGGCCGTCGTGTCGGTCGGCGCGGGCCTACGTGACCAGCCCGACTGGTCGGACTTCTCGACGGTCCCCGGTGGCCTGCACGCGGTGTTCCGCGAGCGGGTCCTGGGTCTCGGGGACGCGCTCACCGAACTCGGCGAGCCGGTGCGGGTGGTGTTGGGCACCGGCGTGGTCAACAGCTACGAGGTCGGGCGGGCCGTGGCCGGCGAGCTGGTCGATTCCACTGTCGGGGCGACTGCCGTCCTGTGCACGTCGGACGTGCTGGCCTTCGGCGTGCTGGCCGAGCTGGCCCACCGCGGGATCGACGTGCCGGGTCAGATCAGCGTGACAGGCTTCGACGACGTGCCCGACGCCGTCGGGCGCTCGCTCACGACCGTCGCCCAACCCACGCACGACAAGGGTTACCGCGCCGCGTCGATGGTGCTCGACCGGATGGCCGGTGATCCGGTGCAGCGGCTGATCCTGCCGACCCGCCTCGTCCTCCGTTCGACCACGGCGTCGCCACGCCCGCGCTGACGGCGAGGTGGCCGTCGGGGCGCCCCAGCTGAGGCAGTGCGACCAATGCGGTCGCGCCGGTAGAGGAGGGTTCGTGGTCTGATGACGCGGTGGACGGGCTGGCTGCTCTGGGCGTCGGGGATCTGGTCGATCGGATGGGACGAGGTGAGCTCACGTCGGCCGAGCTGACGGCCGCTCTGCTGGATCGCGTCGAGTCGATCGACGCCGGACCGAACGGCCTGCGGTCGGTGCTCCAGGTCAATCCGGTGGTCTTCGATGAGGCCGAGGCGGCCGACATCGCCCGGGCGCGCGGCTCGCGGGCGCCGCTGCTCGGGGTCCCGGTGCTGGTGAAGGACAACATCGACACGGCCGCCCCGATGCGCACGACGGCCGGTTCGCTGGCCCTGGCCGATTCGTTCGCCCTGCGCGACGCGGCGCTGGTCACCGCGCTGCGCGAAGCCGGCGCGATCGTGCTGGGCAAGACCAACCTCAGCGAGTGGGCCAACTACCGCTCGGCATCGTCGTCGTCCGGCTGGAGCGCGGTCGGCGGGCTGACCCGCAATCCGCACGATCGGTCGCGCTCGGCCGGCGGGTCGTCGTCCGGCTCCGGCGCCGCGGTCGCGGCCGGACTGGCCCCACTGGCGGTCGGGACGGAGACCGACGGTTCGATCAGCTGCCCAGCCTCGCTCAACGGTATCGTCGGCGTGAAACCGACGGTGGGCCTGATCGCCGGGGCCGGCATCGTGCCCATCTCGGCCACGCAGGACACCGCCGGTCCGATGGCCCGCTCGGTGCGCGATGCCGCTGCCCTGCTCACCGTGCTGGCCGCCCGGGACGTCGACTACGTCGCCTGCGCCGCTGCGGGTCGCCTGGACGGGGTTCGGATCGGTGTGCCCCGCTCGTCGCCGATGTTCGGCTACCACCGCGGCGCCGACGCTGCGGCGCTGGCCGCGATCGACGTGCTCGCCGATCTAGGCGCGGAAGTCGTCGACGACCTCGTGCTGCCCGATCCGGGCGCGGTCGAGGACGCCGAGACGACTGTGCTGGACCACGAGCTGAGGGCTGGCCTGGCGACCTACCTCACCGCCCGCGCCGCCGCCGGCCCGCGTTCCTTGGCCGACGTCATCGCCTTCGACGATGCGCACCCCGACACCGAGCTGGAATGGTTCGGCCAGGAGATCTTCCTACGGGCCGATGCCACGGCCGGACTCGACTCCGCGGTCTACCTGCAGGCCCGCGCCACCTGCGCCCGGGTCGCCGCCGAATTCGACTCGGCCCTGATCGCTCGCCGCATCGACGCGATCGCGATGCCGTCGTATGCGCCGGCCTGGTCGATCGACCTGGTCAACGGCGACCGCAGCGTCGGTGGCAGCTCGACCTTGCCGGCCGTGGCCGGCTACCCGTTGATCAGCGTGCCGTGTGGCACGGTGCCCGGCCCGGCGGGTCGGCTGCCGGTCGGCCTGGCGCTCACCGCCGGCGCATGGTGCGAGCCGGTGCTGCTGCGAATCGCCGGAGCCTACGAAGCTGCGCGCGGTCCCGGGCCGGTGCCTCGCGAGCCGTGAAGGCCGGCTTTCCTCCGGAGCAGACCACGCTGACGGCGTCGCGAACGTCGCTCTACGGCGCGTCACTGCGGTGATGCCTGAAGATCGAGGGACGCGGCCCCCCATCCCGCGCCCCTCGATCCCCAGACTGATGCCGAATCGGGCGGACGTACCCCCGAGCGTCCGGTCCCCGTCCCGACCCGGCATCCGCACCCCGTCGGGGCGCAGCGTTCGCGCCGAAACGGGGGAGCACGCGACGATCACCTGGTGAGGTGACCGGCGTCAGCCGTGCAGGGAGATGGTCCGGCCTCTAGTCGGCTCGGGCGCGTCGGCGCTCGGCGGGATCTCAGTCGGCCCGGTTCACGGGCAGGCGGGATCGGCCGGACCGCTCGGTGCTAGTCGGGGCGCTGGGTGACCAGGGCCAGTGAGCTCGATGCGGCGATCGCGCCGGCCGAACCGATGGACTGCGAATGCGGCGCATCGCTCGCGGTGATCGACGCGGGAAGGATTGCCGCCGAAGCGTTGTCGCGAGATGACTCCGACGTCGACGTTGCGCCAATGCTGCCGGCGCTCACGCTGGCCGCCCAAGGCGGTTCCCCCCCGTCGGGAGCCGAGGGTTGCACCGGTACCGCCGGCGCGGCTCGCTCGCGGATCGGGCGATCGACGATCCCGCGCCGGCCCACCGCCGCGGCCCCGAGTCGCGATCTCATCGGAACCGAGGAACTGGCGGTAGCGGGGCATTGGGAGGCCTGATCGAGGAAGGAGGCCGGCGTTGGGATGAAGCTGGCCCACCCGCCCAGCGGCCCGGCCAGGCTGGTTGCGGCGCTCAGCGCCGGCAGGGCTACGAGGCGCTGGTTCGCGGTGGAACCGCCGAGGCGCGTGGGCGGTTGGCCAACCGCCGTCCGGACCAATCCCGCCGAAGCGGCGGGTCGGGCGGCCGGAGCAATCGCCACCAGCTCGACCGTGACCGGCGTCCAGGGGCTGACCGTGGCCCTGGATTCCGCGGGTCGGTCGGCTACCGGCGGAGCCGGCTGATCGACGGTTGGTGACGCGGCCGGAGGGGGCGCCGTCGAAGGTCCGCTGGCGCCCACGGTGGCCGGCTCGGTGGTGGCCGGGACGGTGGTGCTCGAGTCGGACTGCGCGGCCCCCGGTTGGGGGGCACCGGGATCGGGAGTGGCGGCGGCGGACGGGTCGCTACTGCCTGAATCGGTGGCCGGCGGCGGACTGCTGGTCGGTTCGGTCGTCGTTGGCCCGGCTTGGTCGGGAAGGGGCGCGTGGGCCGAAACGGGATCTGGGACCGGGGGCGATGGCCCGGTCGGTTCCGTTGTCGGAAGGTTCAAGGAGGGCTGGTCTTGATCGGTGGTCCGCTCGTTGTCCAGCCCGCCGCCCTGATCAACCGGTTCGGCTGGATCACCCGCACTGCCGGCGGTGGCTGGATCGCTCGGGCTGGTCGGCAACCCCGCCCGCGGCGGCGGCGCCGGTTGCTCGGGCGAGGTCGGTGGCGCGGCCGGCACTACCTCGGAGCCGACTGGTGCTGGTGCCGGGGGGAGGGCTGGGGCGGCTGGGACCGATACCTCGACGTCGGCCGGGACCGTTGGGACCGCTGGGACCGCTGGGACCGCTGGCGCGGTCGGCGGCGCGTCGGCGTAGGCGTTGACGTGCGCGAGCCACCCGAGCAGCACCCAAGCCATGAACCCGAGCGCGAGGATGCCGGCCCGGCGCAGCATCACAGCGGCGCCGCAGCGCACCGTCGGCGCCGAGAGACGGTCCCCCGAGTCCCTCATTTGCATGAAGAAAACCAGCGTCACGCCCCGTTGGCAAGGCCTGCGGGCGATCCGAGCCGATCAGGGTGATGCCGAGGTCGGACCTGAACCGGCCCGAGACATCACGGGTAGATCATCGTCACGCCGGGGAGAGGATCGAGCGACATCGTGGCCAGCGCCCGGCCGGCATCCTCGAGACCGATGTGGCGGCGGACGAGGCGCTGCGGAGCCAACGCGCCGGCGGCGATCTCGGCGAGGACCTGCGGGTAAGCGTGGGCGGCCATCCCGTGGCTGCCGTAGAGCTCGAGTTCGCCGGAGATGACGGCGCCCATCGGTACCGGTGGCAGGTCGTCGTCGCCGAGCAACAACCCGACCTGTACGTGCCTACCTCGCTTGCGCAGGCTGCGGATGGAGTTCTGGCAGGTGTCGAGCGAGCCGAGGGCGTCGATCGACACCGCGGCACCGCCACCGGTGATCTCCCGGACGAGGGCGGCGACGTCGCGCCCGCGGGCGTCGACGGTTGCCTCGGCGCCGACGGCCCGGGCGAGGTCGAGGGCGTCGCTCGAGACGTCGACCGCTACCACCCGAGCGCCGTGGGCCGCGGCGACCATGACCGCCGAGAGGCCGACGCCTCCGCTGCCGTGTACCGCCACCCAGTCCCCGGGCGCGGGACGACCGTGGTGGACTACCGCCCGGTAGGCGGTGACGAAACGGCAGCCGAGGCTGGCCGCGGCGTCGTCGTCCACGTCGTCGGGAATGCCGACGAGGTTCACCGCGGCGTGGTCGATGGCCACGAACTGGGCGAACGACCCCGGGTGGGTGAATCCGGGCTGGAACTGGTTGTCGCACACCTGCTGCTCACCGCGGCGGCACGTCGGGCAGTGACCGCACGCGCACCCGAATGGCACAGTGACGCGATCGCCGACCGTCCAGCCGGACACCAGCGAGCCGAGGGCGGCGATGGTTCCCGCGAACTCGTGGCCCGGTACGTGGGGCGGTGAGACGCCCGGATCATGACCCACCCAGGCGTGCCAGTCGCTACGGCAGAGCCCGGTGGCGCGCACAGTGATCACTGCGCCCGCGGGCGGGCACGAGGGGTCGTCGACCGTGCGCACCGTCGGCGTGGCCGAGAAGGCGTCGTAGACGAGGGCGCGCATGTCCCCCATGCTGCCGTGCTCGGTTGAGCACCGGCGGACAAGGGCTGGTCTGAGACACTGGCTGGCACGTCTGGCCGGCGTGGCGCAACTGGTAGCGCACCCGACTTGTAATCGGGCGGTTCGGGGTTCGAGTCCCCGCGCCGGCTCAAGATCGGCTCAGCCGGCTCACTATCGCTCTTGACGGCGACCGCCGGTCAGCTGAGGCGGCGGCGGCCGCGCGGGCCGTCGCGAAGGAGCCGGCGCGCCTCGTCGCGGACCGAGTGCGGCCGCAACACCGAACCGGCGATTCCCCGCCCGCGGGCCATGGCTTCGATCGTGGTGCCGAGCGCGTCGGCCGGGCTCACCTGCGGCTCCCACCCGAGTTCGGCGCGAGCGCGCCCGGAATCCAGGAGCGGCACCGAGAATGCGAGGTCGATCCAGCCCGCGTCGAGCGGCTGCAGGTGCGCGCGCCAGGTGGCCGCCACCACCGCACGCACCACTCGAGCCGGCACGTCGAGTGCCCGAGCGCCAAGCAGGCGGGCGATGTCGTCACGGTCGAGCGGATCGGTGGCGGCAAGGTTGAACGCACCGGTGGCCTGCGTGGCGACGATGCGGGCGATCGCCTCGGCGACGTCGGCGGTGTGGACGACCGGGATGATCAGGCGCTGGTCGACCGGCAGCACCGGCAGCCAGCGCAGCAGCTGCGGCGGCAGGTAGGCCGGCAGTCCGTACCGGGTCAGCGCGGCACCCGCATCGGCCTGCAGGATGAAGCCGGGCCGGGGCCGGGCGATCTTGATCGCGCCCGGATGCGCGCGTTCGTAGTAGTCGAGGTGCCGCTCGGCCGCCACCTTGTGCTGGCTGTAGACCGAGGACGGCACGCCGGTGGTCGGGTAGGTCTCGTCGACCGGGGCGTTGTCGATCTTCGGGGCGTAGACGCCGACGGACGACGTGTGCACCAGGTGCGGTACCTGGGCCGCGACCGCGGCGTCGAGCACCCGGGCTGATCCGGCGACCCCGATCACGCGCAGGTAGGCCGGATCGCGGGAAGGCTGGAAGCCCCAGGCCAGGTTGACCACCGCATCGGCGCCACGCATCGCCTGGATAAGGGCCTCCGGGGCGGCCTCCTCGGCCACATCGATCGTGTGCCAGCTCTCCACCCTGTCGTAAGGCTCGACCTTCGGCGGCTGGCGGCGGGCCACGCCGACCAGCTGGGTGCCGGGCTCGCGACCCAGCCGCCGCAGCACCGCGGTGCCCACGTTGCCGCTGGCCCCGACAACGATGACGCGCATCAGCGCAACCGGTCTGACCGGTCCGGCCTGACAACCGTGTGATCGACGGACGTCTCACTCCAGCTAGCCATGAACCGACCCTACGCACGGTCGCACCGGCTCGCCGGGCCGGCCGTTCGGGTAGCTGATCCGTGTCCGCGGGCCACGGCCACAAACCCCGAGGCTCGGTCAGCTCCGTGTGATGTGCAGACGACTAGAAGCACCGGGTTCGACGACGCGAACCGACGCGGCGCTGTAGAGGTAGCTAGCGGAGCGCACGCCATCCGGTATTGGACAGCCGGGACGTCCGCGGCGCAGTGTGGAGCCATGGAATTCACCCACCTCGGCCGCACCGGCCTGACCGTCAGCCGCCTGTGCCTCGGCACCATGAACTTCGGCCCGCACACCACTGAGCCCGATGCCCACTCGATCATGGATTCCGCCCACCAGCAGGGCATTAACTTCTTCGACACCGCCAACGCCTACGGCCGCCCGCAAGGAGTCGGCACCACCGAGCAGATCATCGGCCGGTGGTTCGCCCAGGCCGGCGGACGGCGGGAACGTACGGTTCTCGCGACCAAGCTCTACGGCGACATGGGCGATTGGCCCAACGAGGGCAAGCTGTCCGCGCTGAATATCCGCCGGGCACTGGACGCCAGCCTGAGCCGGCTGCAGACCGACTACATCGACCTCTACCAGTTCCACCACATTGACCGCGAGACGCCGTGGGAGGAGATCTGGCAGGCGATCGAGGTCGCGGTGAACCAGGGCAAGATCCTCTACGTCGGCAGCAGCAACTTCGCCGGCTGGCATATCGCAGCGGCCCAAGCTGCGGCCGCCGAGCGCCACTTCACGGGACTGGTCAGCGAACAGTCCCTGTACAACTTGACGGCGCGGGCCGTCGAGCTCGAGGTCCTGCCGGCGGCCCAGCACTACGGCCTCGGGATCATCCCTTGGTCGCCGCTGCAGGGTGGGCTGTTGGGCGGGGTGCTGCGCAAGGAGCGTGAGGGCCGCCGCCGACTCGAGGGCCGGGCCGCCGAGACGGTCGAGGAGAACCGCGCCAAGATCGAGGCCTACGAGGACTTCGCCGCGGAACTCGGCCACGAGCCAGGCGACGTGGCGCTGGCCTGGCTGCTGCATCAGCCGGCGGTGACTGCGCCGATCGTCGGACCGCGGACCCAGGAGCAGCTCGACGCCGCGGTGCGGGCGGTCGATCTGCGACTCGATGACAAGGCGCTGGCCCGACTCGACGAAATCTTCCCCGGGCACAAGAGCGCGCCGGAGGATTACGCCTGGTAGGCCGCCGCTCAGCCGGTTGATCGCGCGGAGCGGGTGTCGCGCACCGTGAGCACGGGCGCCCAGGCGGTCACCGACGACGCTGGCACGATCTGCAGGTGGCGGTGCAGCCGGCGCACGGTCGCCCGGATCAGCCATGGCCCCTGCTGGTCGCGCCGGTCGTACCCGAGCTCCGAGCCGGTGCGACGCCGGCTGACCACGAGGGCGGTGACCCGCAGCGACACGCCGGTCTTGGGCGGCCGCTCGTCTGCCGTGCAGCGAACGTCGATCACGTGGCCCAGCCGACGTCCGTCCTGGTCGTGGACCTCGCGGCCGATTAGGTCGCTAGCTCGCATCGCGACTCCCCGGAATGCGCGCGATGACCTGCCGGTCGACCCACATCTCGAGCGGGGTGAGGGCCGTGATTTCGTCGGTGGACAGCGACACGGTGATGGCGCTGCCGACGTCCAGGACATGGGCCACGTCGATGCGGGGGATGGGCTGGTCGCTCAGTCGTCCGGCGATCGAGGTGACCCACCGCCCGAGTCGTCCACCGAGGCGGGGCCCGAGCGCGCGCGGCCCGATCAGGATTGCCGTGACCACGAGGTCACCCGAGTCGGTGCGCTCGATCTCCAGATCGTCGACCTTGGCGACGAGACGTCCGTCAGAGTCGACGA
>JALZBL010000207.1 GCA_030947395.1 Actinomycetota bacterium
GAGTTGACCGGGCCGGCGGTGATCGTCGGCACAATCGAGCTGGATGCCGGCTGGCTGGCTACGGCGGGAGCGGCGTAGCCCGCCGTTCGCCCGCGGCTAATCCCCTCGCGCCGTCGCGCGTGAACGGGCACGATGGAATGACGATGCCCGAATCTCCCCGCACCGTGTCGGCCGTGCCCATCCCGACCGACGCCCCAATCTTCGATGATCGTTTCGATGTTCCCGACGCCGGTCGGCCCGCGGAGCCAAACGCGGGCTTGGACGCCGACCTCGACACGGACCTGGACGCCGACCTCGACACGGATCTGGACGCCGATCTGGACGCCGATCTGGCCGACCGGCAGGCGCTGCGTCGGGTGGCCGGACTGTCGACCGAACTGGCCGACGTCACCGAGGTCGAATACCGCCAGCTGCGCCTCGAGCGGGTCGTGCTGGTCGGAGTGTGGACGTCGGGCACGCTGACCGAGGCGGAAAACTCCCTGCACGAACTGGCCCGCCTGGCCGAGACCGCGGGTTCCGAAGTGCTGGACGGGCTGATCCAGCGCCGCGGCAAGCCCGACGCCGCCACCTACATCGGCTCCGGCAAGGCCCGCGACCTGCGCGACGTCGTAGTGGCCACCGGCGCCGACACCGTCATCTGCGACGGCGAGCTCGCGCCCGGCCAGCTCCGCGCGCTGGAAGCCGTCGTCAAGGTCAAGGTGGTGGACCGCACCGCCCTCATCCTCGACATCTTCGCCCAGCACGCGCGTTCCCGGGAAGGCAAGGCGCAGGTCGAGCTGGCCCAGATGCAGTACCTACTTCCCCGGCTGCGCGGCTGGGGCGAGTCGCTGTCGCGCCAGGTCGGCGGACGTACCGCTGGCGGTGCCGGTATCGGCGGTCGGGGGCCCGGCGAGACGAAGATCGAGATCGACCGCCGTCGGATCAACACCCGCATGGCCCGCCTGCGCCGCGACATCGCCGAGATGAAGAAGGCTCGGGACGTGAAGCGCTCGCGCCGCAACGCCAACCGCGTGCCGAGCGTCGTACTGGCCGGCTATACCAACGCCGGCAAGTCGTCCCTGCTGAATCGGCTGACCGGTGCCGGAGTGCTGGTGGAGAACGCTTTGTTCGCCACCCTGGACCCGACCGTGCGCCGCTGCGAGACCACCGATGGGCGCACGTACACGCTGGCCGACACCGTCGGGTTCGTCCGCCACCTGCCACACCAGCTGGTCGAGGCCTTCCGCTCGACCCTGGAAGAGGTGGCCGAGGCCGACCTCGTCCTGCACGTCGTCGACGCCTCCGATGCCGATCCGGACGCCCAGATCCGGGCCGTCCGCGAGGTCCTGGCCGACATCGACGCCACCGCAGTGCCGGAGCAACTCGTGTTCAACAAGGTCGACGCGGCCCCGGCCGAGACCCTGACCCGCTTGCGGCGGCTGGCGCCGGATGCCCTCTTCGTCTCCGCCCGAACCGGACGCGGCCTGGACGAGCTGAGCGCGCTGGTCGAGGCCCGTCTGCCCCGGCCGGCGGTCACCGTGACCGCCCTGGTGCCGTTCACCCGCGGCGACCTGGTGGCCCGTGTGCACGCCGAAGGTGAGCTGCGCGCCGAGGAACACACCGGCGACGGGACGCGGCTGGTGGCCCTCGTCAACGCCGACCTGGCCGCGGTGCTGGCGCCCTTCGCCGCGCCGGTTGGCGTAGGCTGACGCCGGAATCCGAGGGTCGACCGCCAGGAGGAGTTCGCCATGGGATTGGGTCTCGATTCGCCCAGCCACTGGGTCGTGATCGCCGTGATCGCGCTGCTGCTGTTCGGCTACAAGAAGCTGCCGGACATGGCCCGTTCGGCCGGCAAGTCGCTGCGCATCTTCAAGACGGAGATGAAGGGCATGGCCGACGACGACGACGTGCGCACGGCGGCCAAGGACGCTGCCCCGCAGGCTTCGGCGGTCCAGCCTTCGCCGGCTCCAGCTTCCGCGGCCCAGGGTTCGGCGGGCCAGCCCTCCGTGGCGCCCCCCGCGGCTCTTCCCGCTCCCAACGGTGACGTCCCGGTGGCCCAGGGGCCTGCTCCGGTGACAACTGCGGCGGTCACGCCGAACGAGATCGGCACCGAGCCCGCCCCGCCCCGCCCGTCCTGACCCGGTGTTGACCTCCGAGGAGGCCGCGCCCGCCCGAACCCCCCCACCCCCCCACCCGAGCCGTCCGGCAGTTCTCTTCGCCGCCCTCGTCTTGCTGGTCGTGACTGTCGATGTCTGGGCCGGGGGACCGCTGAGCCGGCTGGACCATCGGCTCGGCGAGCGGCTGACTTTCTGGGATCTGCGCTCGACCGGGTGGCCCCGGGTCCTGCTCACGGTCGGGGTCTACTTCGGCCAGCGTGGCTTGGTGCTGAGCCTTTCGGTGGTGCTGCTGGCATTGCTCGCCTGGCGCTGCCGCACCACCGAACCGCTGCTCCGCCTGGTCGTGGGCCTGGCCGCCCTGGCCGCCCTGATCTACGCGGTCAAGCTCGGTCTGGCGCGCAATGCCCCGATTCAGGACACGCGTGGCGACCCGGCCGGCACCGGTACCTCCTACCCCTCCGGTCATGTCGCCGGCGCAATTGTGCTCTGGGGCCTGGCCGACTGGTCTCTGGTGCGCTGGCCGGTGTCGCCGGGACTGTCCCGGCTGGTCCACGTCGGGCGCCGGGTCGCGCCGTTCGCCGTCACGGTGGGCATGATGTTGCTGAACTACCACTGGCTGACCGACTGCGTGGCCGGTGCGGCGGCTGGCGTGGTGCCCCTCGGATTGGCGCTCATACCGGGCTGGGCGGTCGTGGCGGCGCGGCTGGACCGGCGGGTGTGGTCGACCTGAGCGGCGCGCGTGGAGCCGGGCGCCCGGCTTCCGCGCGCGTTGCCTGGCTAGCTCGCCGCGGGGTGCTCAGACCTTGCGCAGCACCGTGACGACGCGACCGAGGATGAGTGCGTCGTCACCGGCGATGGGCTGATAGGTGGCGTTGTGCGGCAGCAACCAAACGTGGCCGTCCTTGCGTTGGTAGGTCTTCACCGTGGCCTCACCGTCGAGCATCGCGGCCACGATGTCGCCGTTGTCCGCGGCCGGCTGTTGCCGCACGACGACCCAGTCACCGTCGGTGATCGCCGCGTCGACCATCGAGTCGCCGATCACTCGCAGCAGGAACAGGGTGCCCTCGCCGACCAACTCGCGGGGCAGCGGGAAAACGTCCTCGATCTGCTGCTCGGCCAAGATCGGTCCGCCGGCGGCGATGCGACCGACGACCGGGACGAAGGCGGGAGTCGGTGATTCCCCGAAGGCATTGGGCGTCACGGTGCGGGCGCGCCCCCGCTTGCCAGGCTTGCCGGGTTCCGGGGCCACGTTGACGGCTCGGGGCAGCTTGGAATCCCGGCGGATGTAGCCCTTCTTCTCCAGCACGCTGAGCTGGTGGGCCACGCTGGACGTCGACGCCAGCCCCGCGGACTCACAGATCTCGCGGATGCTCGGCGGATAGCCGCGCCGCTGCACCGAGTCCCGGATCACGGCGAGGATGGTGCGCTGGCGTGCGGTCAGACCGTCGGCAGTCTCGCGGGCCGGCAGCTCACTGACCGGGGTCGGGGCGGCACTGGTGGCCGGCGGCTCGGGATCGCTCGTCGGGGCCGGATGCACCGCTCTCGCGACGCCGGATCGAGGGGCCGTCGGGGTGGGTGTATTGCGGGCCACGGGAGGACTCCTCTGCTGATCGGGCGGCGCGGGCGGCATTGGTGCGGCCGCTGCCGAGGGTATCCCGGCCGAGCGGCGCCGACAAACATCTGTTCGACCGACACGCCGGTTCCGTCTGGAAATTGTCAGATGGCGGTGTTACACAGTCGTACAACGGTTCGAACGAACACGTGTTCGATAGTAGACCGGTCGCGCCGCGATCGGCGGAGAGGAATACATCATGTCGCTCGCCCCCGAGATCGCCCCGGATGTCGACATCCCGTTGCGGGCCCGCCGGCTGCGGGCGATGCCGGCGCCCAGTGACCCGCTGCTCTTCCCGCTCGAGCCGGCCGGCCCGCGGCCGCTGGCCGCAACTCGGTTGAAGCTGGTGCCTGCGCCGGTCGAGCCGACCAGCGGGGCCCACACGGGCTTGGCGTCCGGCGTCCAGTGGCGCGAGGCGCGGCCGGTCCGCCTCAC
>JALZBL010000208.1 GCA_030947395.1 Actinomycetota bacterium
GCCCAGGACGTAGCCGGCGTCGTCGCGGTGTCCGGCCGCGAGGGCCCACAACCGCAGGCCGCCGGGCGAGAGGGTGAGGTCGGCCGGCGGCGAGACGAGGGCACCGTGCGTCCAGCGGCGGGCCGCCGGCACGAGATCGGTCCGAAACGCCGTGCGCACCGCCAGCCGACCGGCCTCGGCGTCGGCCCGCTCGCCGGGCAGGTCACGGCGTTCCAGCTCGGTCAGCAGGGCGGGCACGCGCCAGTCGGCGTCGACCAGCACCGACAGCCGGGCACGGTGTGCCTGCCCCTGCCCGGCCTGTACCCACCAGGCCCCGGCGAGCAGCAGCCCGTCGAGATCGAGGCGGGTCGGCTCGGCGACCTCGGCCCCGAACAGCGAGAACTGCATAGCCGCACATCATCGCGCACCGGCGTGGCCGTACTGCCTCACTCCGGCCGGGTGGCGCCGGCGTCGCGGTTCAGCCGGCAGGAGCGGGCTCAGCCGGACTGGCCGCAGCCGGGTCGACGTTGATCGACGAGGCTCGGCGCTTGGCCACGGTAACGGCGGTGATCACGATGATGACGGCCACCAGCGCGATGGCGGCGCGCGCGGCGGAGTTGGCGTCCTTACCGACCGAGAACTGCACGACCGCTGGGGCGATGAGCACCGAGACCAGGTTCATGACCTTGATCAGCGGGTTGATCGCCGGGCCGGCGGTGTCCTTGAACGGGTCACCGACGGTGTCGCCGATGACGGTGGCCGCGTGGGCGTCGGAGCCCTTGCCGCCGTGGTTGCCGTCCTCCACGAGCTTCTTGGCGTTGTCCCAAGCGCCGCCGGAGTTGGCCAGGAAGACGGCCATCAGCGTCCCGGTTGCGATGGCCCCGCCAAGGAAGCCGGCCAGCGGCCCGAGGCCGAGGCCGAAACCGACGGCGACCGGCGCCAGCACGGCAAGCAGCCCCGGGGTGACGAGTTCACGCAGCGAGTCGCGGGTGCAGATGTCGACGACCCGTCCGTACTCCGGCCGCTCGGTGCCGTCCATGATCCCTGGATGGGTGCGGAACTGGTTGCGCACCTCGTAGACCACCGCGCCGGCGGCGCGCGAGACGGCGTTGACCGCCAGCCCCGAGAACATGAAGACCACGGCCGCGCCGATGATCACGCCGACCAGCGTGTTCGGGCTGATGATCTCGTAGGTGAAGGAGTTCTTGACGAACGTCGACTCGGCACCCACGTTGTTGCCGGCGTCGGCCAGGGCCTGGCGGATCGAGTCCTGGTAGGAGCCGAATAGTGCGGTCGCGGCCAGGACGGCCGTGGCGATGGCGATGCCCTTGGTGATCGCCTTCGTGGTGTTGCCGACCGCGTCGAGCTCAGTCAGGATCTTGGCGCCGTCGGCGGTGACGTCACCCGACATCTCGGCGATGCCCTGGGCGTTGTCCGACACCGGGCCGAAGGTGTCCATGGCCACGATCACCCCGACCGTCGTCAGCAGGCCACAGCCGGCCAGCGCCACCGCGAAGAGGGCCACCGAGATCGACGAGCCGCCGAGCAGGAAGGCCCCGAACACCGCGGCCGAGATGACCAGCGCGGTGTAGACGGCCGATTCGAAACCGACCGAGATACCGGCCAGGATCACCGTCGCGGCGCCGGTCAGCGACGAGCGGCCGACGTCCTGTACCGGTTTGTGCTCCGTGCCCGTGTAGGTCCCGGTGAGCCAGAGAATCACCGCGGCCAGCACGATGCCGATGATCACCGCGACGAAGGCGATGACCGCTGGGTTGCCGGTTCCGCCACCGGTGTTCCCGGTGAGATCGGAGAAGGAGCTCGGCAGGTAGAGGAAGGAAGCGACCGCGCAGGCCACCGCGGAGATGCCGGCGGTGAGGTAGAAGCTGCGGTTGATGGCGGCCAGTCCGTTCTCGGTGGGCCGCACCCGGGTGATGTAGACCCCGATGATCGCGGTGAGGACGCCGATGGCCGGCACGATGAGCGGGAAGAGCAGGCCCTTGGTGCCGAACGCGACCGAGCCGAGGATCAGCGACGCGACCAACGTCACGGCGTAGGACTCGAACAGGTCGGCCGCCATGCCAGCACAGTCGCCGACGTTGTCACCGACGTTGTCGGCGATGGTCGCAGCGTTGCGCGGGTCGTCCTCGGGGATGCCTGCCTCCACCTTGCCCACCAGGTCGGCGCCGACGTCGGCGGCCTTGGTGAAGATGCCGCCGCCCACCCGCATGAACATCGCCAGGGTCGCCGCACCGAAGCCGAAGCCCTCGAGCACCTTGGGCGCGTGGTCGGTGTAGCCGAGCACCACGATCGACGTGCCGAGCAGGCCGAGTCCCACGGTCGCCATACCGACCGCGCCACCGGTGCGAAACGCGATGCGCATCGCCCGCTCGCGGCCCTCGGCATTGGCCGCGGCGGCAACGCGCAGGTTGGCCCGCGTCGCCAGCCACATGCCGTAGTAGCCGATCGATGCGGAGAACCCGGCACCGATCAGGAAGAAGGCCGAGCGGCCGATTCGCTCGGCGGCGTCGTCGGCCGGAAGGGCGAACAGCAGTGCGAACACGATGATGACGACGACGGACAGAGTGCGGAACTGGCGCTTCAGGAATGCCGCCGCGCCCTCTTGGACCGCTTCAGCGATCTCCAACATCTTGGGCGTGCCCTCGTCGGCGGCCAGGACCTCGCGAAACAGGATGAAGGAGAAGGCCAGCGCGATGATCGCTACGACCCCGATCACCATCACCAGACTCCGGTCACCGGAACTGAAGTCCACCGCGGCTAGCACCGCGCCGGCGGACTCTGAAGACACGGCCATATCGCAAGACTCCTTCGGCTTGACGACTCGGTGCCGCGTCCGGCCCGCCAGCGGGATGGACGCGAGCTCATAAGACGACGCGAGCTGGTGGGACGGAACGCGAGCGCTCCAGCCACGGCCGGAGGACGGTCCCGTCGATCTCGGCGGATTCTATAGGTCCAGGTCGGCCCTGATCGCCGCCGGCCGGTAGCCCGGGTGGCCCAGGTCACCTGGAAACGGTTGCAGCCACGTCGCCGCGGGTCGGGCCGAGCGCGCTCGGGCGGTGGGTCGACGGCAGCCCCGGGGCGGGAGGCGTCGGCCCTGGGTCGGTGGTGGGTCGGCCCTGCGTCGGCCCTGAGTCGGGCGGTGCGCGCTCAGGCCGCGCTGATTGCCTCGGGCACGGTCGGGTAGATACTGAATACCTCGTCCAGGCCGGTGATCCGAAAAAGCTTGAGGATCCGCTCCTGGGGGCAGACGACGCGCAACACGCCGCCCGATTCCTGGGCGCGATTCTGCCCGCCCACCAGCACACCCAGGCCGGTCGAGTCGATGAATGCGATGCCACTGAGGTCGACGATCAGATCGGGCTGACTCGAATCGATCAGCGATTTCAGCCGGTCCCGAAGGCTGGGCGCTGAGTAGACGTCGACCTCACCCTGGACCCCGAGCACGCGACGGTCGCCGACCGATTCGGTCGACAGGTGCAGGTTCACGGGCTTCACCTCGCGGGCCACATCGTGGACCGGCACCGTGGAAAGGATCGGCTGCGCCGGCGGCACAATCGTGCCACACCCACCGGCCCGCGGCCGCTGCTGCTCGTTCGGCTGCCCGGGCTCCGGACGGCAGTCGACCGGCCCGGGCCCGGGCGCTGACCGGGCGCGGGCCGAGGCCGGCCAACCGGAGCGAGATCGTCACCTCCACCCGCACCGTTCCACTACGCCCGTCCGCTGCCAGCTGCGCCGTGCAGGTGGTCAGTCGGGCCCCGTCGGCCTGCGCGATCTCGGCCGCCCGGCGGCAAATCGCGGCGGAGTCGGCGGTCCGCCCGATCTGGCCCGCGGCAGCCAAGGCGGCCAGATCGGCCGCGGTGCCCGCTCGATGCCGCGCGGTGACCGCCGCGGTACGCGTCGCGACCAGTAGGGCCGTCGTCAGTACGAGCACCCCGGCGCCGAGTACCCAGAGGCTTGCCGCCCCTCGGTCGCCGCGTTGGTCGTCAGCACCGAGGGGGCGCCAAGGGAGCCGCAGCCCACCGGTGCGCCGGTTGATGGTCACGTTCGGCCGATCATGGTGCCCCATCCGGGGCACGGGCCCGCTCGGAGTTCTCGGTCGCGGCGACTGCCCGCTCGGTCAGCGTCACCCTCGGCAAGT
>JALZBL010000028.1 GCA_030947395.1 Actinomycetota bacterium
CACCGGCCGGCGGCCCGCGGCACTGACCACGATGCGTCCGAGGAGCAGCGCCGAACGGGTCACGTCGAGGGCGATCCGTTCGGCGGTGCGCAGCGTCTGCGGGGAGACCAGCGGCGTGATGCCCGCTCCGGTGAGGAAGGCGTCGAAGGCCTGCTCGGTGCTGAACGCCGGACTGTAGCCGAAGTCGACGCGCAGCTTGGTGATGTCCACGACGCGCCCGAAACTCAAGAACTGCAACTGGTCGGATGAGAAGTCGGCCAGACCGGTGCGACGCACGGCGTCACTCACCACGGACACGGCCGGCGCCGCGACGGGCACCCCGACGCGACCGGCCCGGCGGATCGCTTGGGACAGCAGCATCGTGCCGTTACCGGCGACGTTGAAAACCCCCGGCCGGTCCTGAACGGTGGCGCGACGCATCACCTCGACCGCGTCGGCCTCGTGCAACACCTGCAGCCGCGGGTCGTGACCGAGTTGAGTGGGCACGACGGGCAGGGCGAAGTAACGCGTGAGCGTGGTGTCCACCTGGGGTCCGACGAAGTTCGCGAACCGCAACGTGGTCACCGCGATGTCGGGGCGACGTCGGCCGAACCCGCGCACGTAGCTCTCGACCTCGACCGCGTCCTTGGCGTAACCGGAACGAGGTAAGGACTTGGCCGGCATGTCCTCGACGAACACCGCCGGGTCGCGCGGGCTCGCGCCGTAAACGGCCGTGGTGCTCTTGAGGACGAAGCGGCGCACCGTCTCGGATTTCTGGCAGGCCGCCAACAACTGCATCGTGCCGATGACGTTGAGTTCCTGCATTGGCGCGCGGCCACCCGCATGGCGCGGATTGGCGGTGACGGCGCAATGGACCACGGTGTCCACCTCGGCCTGCAGGATCACCTTGCCGATGAGTGGGCTGCGGATGTCGGCGCGGACGAATTCGGTGCGACCCAGCAGCTCGAGGTCCGCGCGCGACGGGGGTGCGGTGTCCACGCCGATGATCCGCTCCACCGACGGATCAGCCGAGAGCCGGCCAGCGACTCGGCTGCCGAGGTAGCCGCTCACACCCGTCACCATCACCACGCGAGCCATACGCCCCCCGCCAGTGGTTGGTGCCGTCCTCGGGTCTCACCGTAGTCGGACGATCTTCCCCGCCCAGGTGCGCCATAACCCGCGGTGAGCATCAAGGTCGGGCGACCAGTTGGTGAGACCCCACGGACCGCAGCCGCGCCGACGAAACGCCACCCCGACGATCCGTGGGCGCCTTCGAAACGCTCTACTTCTTGTTGCGCCGCTGCACTCGGGTGCGCTTGAGCAGCTTGCGGTGCTTCTTTTTGGCCATCCGCTTGCGCCGCTTCTTGATCACTGAACCCATTGCCCAGACCTCACTGCCACCGGCGACCGGCCGAGCGACGGAATCGTTGGAAGAGATTGCGAAAGGGATGCCGTCACGAGCGCATCCCGTTTTCCGGGCCTACCCTACCTGCCGCGGCGCGGGCGAACTTCGGCCGACGAGCTCAGCCCGCTTCGATGTAGGCGTTACGCAGATAGTCGTGGACCGCGTTCTCCGGCACCCGGAAGGAGCGACCGACCCGGACCGCAGCCAGTTCACCGCTGTGAACCATGCGGTAGACGGTCATCTTGGACACGCGCATCGTCGCGGCCACCTCGGCCACGGTCATGAACCGCACTGCCGAGACCGGCTCGTTGTGATCAGCGGTGCGGCGCCGGGGCGGGGGGGCCGGGGCCGCGTCGGTCGAGGGGACCGCAGCGGTAGTCCGACCGCCCGCGCCCGCAGTGGGGCGCCCGGACGCAGCCGGACGTGGTCTGGACGTGCTCATTTGCGGTCACCGTGCTTTCGGCACGTGTCGCTTCACCGGCTTCCCCACCGCTGAAATGGACACGCACGTGCTGGCTGGAGAGTAGCGGTACAGGTGGGGCGGAAGCGATAGCGGATTTCCGGCCGCCACCGTCGGCGCTCAGCCGAGACCGCGACCGAGGGCCTGGCTGCGGTCGCGGGCAGCTTCGATCGCGGCCAGCAGCGCGGCCCGGACGCCGTGGTTCTCCAGCTCGCGAATGGCCGAGATCGTGGTGCCGGCGGGGCTGGTGACGCTCTCGCGCAACTGCACGGGATGCTCGCCGCTGTCGCGCAACATGATCGCCGCGCCCAGGGCGGTCTGCACGAGAAGCTCCGCGGCCACCGCCCGGGGCAAGCCGAGCAGAATGCCGGCGTCGGTCATCGCCTCCACCAGGTAGAAGAAGTAGGCCGGCCCCGAACCGGACAGTGCAGTGACCGCGTCCTGTTGTTTTTCGGGTAGGACCATGAACCGCCCCACCGCCGAGAACAGCGATCCGGTCCGGTCCAGGTCTTCCGCCGTCGCGTGGGCACCCGCGCTGGCCACGGTCATCGCCTCGTCGACCAACACCGGCGTGTTCGTCATCACCCGTACCACCGACGTCCCAGCGGGAAGCCGGGATTCGAAGTACGCCGTCGGCACTCCGGCTACCGCCGACACGATGAGCGGCAGCCGCCCGGCCGCGGCCAGCTCGTTCACCGCGGCTTCGACGTCCTGGGGCTTTACCGTCACGAGGAGCACATCGGCGAAGTCAGCCGCCTCGGCCGTGGTGAGGACGCTCACCGCGTACCGCTCGGCAAGCGCTGCGCCGCGCTCCGGGCGGCGCACCACCACGGCCGCGTCACTCGGGACGACGCCCGCGCGCAGCATCCCGGAGAGCAGCGCCTCACCCAGGCGCCCCGCGCCCATCACCGCGACCTTCATTTCGTCCCCAGCAACGCCCGGGCGAAGAAGGTGAGATTGGCTGGACGTTCGGCCAGGCGGCGCATGAGGTAGCCGTACCACTCGCGGCCGTAGGGGACATAGACCCGCATGGTGTGACCGGCGGCCGCCAGTCGCACCTGCTCCTCGGGTCGGATCCCGTACAGCATCTGGAACTCGAAGTCGCCCGGCACCCGGCCATTGGCCGCGGCGCGGCCCTCGGCGATGGCGATGAGGCGCGGGTCATGGGTGGCGATCATCGGGTAGCCCCCGCCGCTCATCAGGACGTTGAGGCAGCGCACGTAGGACCGGTCGACGTCGATGCGCTCGGTGAAGGCGGCTGACGCCGGCTCGTTGTAGGCGCCCTTGCACAGTCGTACTCGGCTGCCCGGCGTGGCCAGGTCGCGGCAGTCACCCTCGGTGCGACGCAGGTAGGCCTGCAGGACGGCCCCGGTGGCCGGGAAGTCCTCGCGCAGCCGGGCGAGGATGCCGAGCGTGGGATCGGTGGTGGTGTGGTCCTCCATGTCGAGGGTCACCGTGGCGCCCACCCGGGCCGCTTCGGCGCAGATGGTGCGGGCGTGGTCAAGCGCGATCCGCTCGCCGTCGCCGGGCAGCGCCTGGCCGACCGCGCTGAGCTTCACACTCACCTCGCTTCGGGCGGTGAGCGGCCGCTGGTCGATCAGGCCGGTCAGGCCGCGCTGCTCGAGGCGGGCGAGCAGGTCGAGGTAGGCCCGGACGGTGGCCGCGGCCCGCGTGGCGTCCACGGTGTCTTCACCGAGATGGTCGAGGGTGACGGTCAGGCCGCGCTCACTCAGCCGCTGGGTCACCTCGACGGCGGCCGCGGCGTCCGCTCCTCCGACGAAGCGGCGCACCACCGAGCGCGACACGGGCAGGGTGGTGACCAGACGCTCGACGGTGTGATTGCCGGCCGCCAGCAGGATGGGTTCGCGCAGCATGGCTGCAGGCTAGCGACCGGCCGCGCGCCGGCCGTCGCCCGCGGGCGCGGCGAGATGCAACCGGCAGAACGCGAGGGCCTGGGCCAGGTCGGCTTCCCGATCTTGCGGCCCCGCCGCCTTGCGGGTGTTGACCTCCACGATGACGTGGCCGGCGAAACCGCGTTCGGCCAGCGTCTCCAACACCGCGGCGCAGGGCTGTTGACCGCGGCCGGGCACCAGATGCTCGTCCTTCCCCGACCCGGATCCGTCGGCCATGTGTACGTGCGCGAGCCGTTGGCCCATCTGCTCCAGCATCGCGTGGGCGTCGGAATGCGAGGCCGAGGTGTGCGAGAGGTCGAGGGTGAGATCGCGGTAGTTTTCATCGGCGACGACGTCCCAGCTGGGCTCGTAGCTCGACACCTCGCGCTGACCGACCCGGAACGGGAACATGTTCTCCACCGCGAAACGCACGTCGGTCTCCTCGGCCAACCGGGCGAGGCCGGTGGCGAAGTGGCGGGCGTACTCGCGCTGCCAGCGAAACGGCGGATGGACGACGACCACCGATGCCGCCAGCCGTTCGGCCGCGGCCCGGGCCCGCTGCAGTTTGACCCACGGGTCGCTGCTCCAGACCCGTTGTGTGACCATCAGGCACGGGGCGTGCACGGCCAGCACCGGCACGCCGTGATACTGCGACAGTGCCCGGATGGCGTCGGCGTCCTGGCTGATCGGATCGGTCCAGACCATGATCTCGACGCCGTCGTAGCCGAGCCGGGCGGCGAGTTCGAATGCGGCCGCCGTCGATTGGGGGTACACCGATGCGCTGGACAGGCCGACCCGTGCCGCCGGCACGCGCACCGCGTGCGACAACGAGCCGGTCTGGCCCTGCGCGCCGCTCATGATCCGAGGGTAGGTCGAACCGTCCGCGCAACGCCCGTCGCGCGGTCCGAAACCCTGCGGACCGTTGCGTACGCTCGGCAGCCGTGCCACGCAAACAGCGCCTCGACGTTCCCCGCTCGCGTGAGGTCGGCCTGGACTTCTCCCGGGAATGGATCGACTTCATCGATCCGGCCGACGCCCAGCACCAGATCCGGGCCGACCTGACCTGGCTCTGCTCGCGGTGGACCTGCATCTTCGGGCGCGGCTGTCACGGCGTCGTGGCCGGGCGCCCGGACGACGGGTGCTGCACGCACGGTGCGTTCTTCTCGGATAAGGCCGACGAGAAGCGGGTGCGCCGTCACGCCGCCGAGCTCACCGCGCAGGACTGGCAGTTCCACTCCGCGGGCCACGCCGGGTCGGGGCGCAAGCTCGACGTCACCGAGTTCGACTCCGTCGGCGACGAGGAGAACCGCACCCGCACCCGCCGGTACCGGGATGCCTGCATTTACCTCAACCGGCCGGGCTTCGCCGGTGGCCAGGGCTGCGCCCTACACGCGATGGCCCTGCGCACCGGCCGCCACCCACTGGAGACCAAGCCCGAGGTGTGCTGGCAGCTGCCGGTGCGCCGTGAGCAGGACTGGGTGCAGCGACCCGACGGCACGAAGATCCTGCGCTCGACGGTCACCGAGTTCGACCGCCGCGGCTGGGGCGAGGGAGGCCACGACTTGCACTGGTGGTGCACCTCCTCGCCGGAGGCTCACGTCGGCGCGGAACCGCTCTACATCTCCTACTGCGCCGAGCTCACCGAGCTGATCGGTGCGCCGGCCTACGCCGAACTGGCCCGGCGGTGCACCGCCCGCCTGGAGCAGGGGTTGATCGCGCGCCATCCGGCGGATTGAGCCGGCCGCGTCAGCGGTGACCGCCCCGCACGTAGGCGCGAACGTCGGCGACGCTCCACCAGCTCCCGGCGTACGCGGTGAGGGTGACGCGGACGTAGCGCACCCGAGCGCCGTTCAGCTCGATAGTGGTGAGCTGGCCCGTTCCCGTTCCCGTCCCCGTGGCTACGGGTGCGCTCCAGGTGGTGGCGTCCGTACTGACCGTGACGGCGTAGCCGCGGGGATAGTCACCGGTGCCGACCCCGGTGTCCAGCACCAAGCGGGTCAACCGCTCGGGCCGGCCGAGATCGACCTGCAGGTACTGACCGGAACCTGCGCGGTGCCCGAGGAGTAACGAGTGGAGGCGTCGTCGTCGACGGCGCGGCGGGCGACGTCGCCGGAACAGCACGGGTCGGCCGGCCCGGGCGGCACCGCACTGGCCTGCCAACCGGACGGGTCCAGGGCGCGAAGCCGCGGGCCTCGGCTCGCAAGCTTGGGCCAGACGAAGGTGGCCAGCGCGCCCCCGGGCAGCGTGTAGTCGAAACTGCGGCCGTTCTCGCTGACCGAGAAGCGCTGCGGGTTGTCGTTCTCGTTGTGCGCGACGAGCACGGTGGAGCCGTCCGGGTTGACGAACGCGACATCCATGATCTGGCCGTTCCAGCCGGTCGTGCCGAAGGAGGTGCTGGCGATTCGCACCGCTCCCGGCGGCACGAACCGGCTCAGGTGGCCGAGGGCGTAGTACTCGGCATTGCGGGTCACCGCGTCACCGGGGCCGACGGTGACGATGCCGGTGCAGGTGTCGCAGCCGCCGAGGTGCGGCCCGCCACTGGGGTCCAGAGCGAGGTTCCAGTTGACGACCGTCTTGGCCCAGTTACGCGTGGCCCCGATGGCGAGGTTGCGGGCATCGAACTTCAGGGTGTCGGAGAAGGTGTTCGCCGGATCGCCGGACTGGCTGCCCGAGCACTCGGTGAAGTAGATGTCCTTGCTCGGGTACTGGTTGTGCAGTGCGGTCATGGCGCTCGGGTCGCCGTAGTAGCAGTGGTAGGCGGTGCCCGACACCCACCTGGCCGCTGACGACGCCAGGAGCTCCTGCGGGTAGTTGTTGATGTCCTGGGTCTCGTCCGGTGGCGTACCGGCGACGTCGTCGGGGTGCTGGGACCAGTTGTGGTCGTAGCCGAGGATCTTGGTGGACAGCCCGGCCAGGCGCAGCATCGGGCCGAGGTAATTGATCACCCGTTCCTCTTGGACCGCCGGCAGATCGGTGCCCGGTACCCACGGGGGCGGCGATTCTGCGGCTCGTTCTGCACGGTGATGGCGTAGACGGGAACCCCGTGCGCGCGGTAGGCCTCGACGAAACGCAGGAGATACAGGGCATAGGAGAAGTAGATCCGCGGGTCGTCGATCAGGCGACCGCCGACCAGGGAGCCACCGGTCTTCATCCACGCCGGCGGGCTCCACGGGCTGGCCATCACCCGCAGGCGGGGGTTGAGCGCCTTGGCCTGGCGCAGCAGGGGAAGGATCTGCGCTTCGTCGTGGGCGATGGAGAAGCGTCGTTGCCGGTAGTCGGTCTGGCCGGGGGCGAGGTCGTCGTAGGTGTAATGATTCGACGCCACGAAGTCCGAGGCGCCGATCGGCTGACGCAGGAAGCTGAGCCCGTCGCCGCGCACCGGGTCGAACAAGGCGCGCATCGTCGCGGTCCGCACCGACGACGACAGGCGATACAGGACCGCCGCCGACGAGTCGGTGATCGACCCGCCGAAACCGGTCATGGTCTGGAACCGGCGGGTGGGGTCGATGGGCGGCCAGACCCAGAGTGGCCACCATGTCGACCCCTCCATCCACGCCAGCCACGCGTTCGAGGTTCCGGTCGCGGCGGGGGTGCAGATGCACGATCTCCTGACCGTCAATCTCGGTGCTGGCACCATCGACCACGTCATCAACGACACCGGAGCACCGGTGACCGCCGCGGCGGTCGGTGTTCCGAGCAACGTGGTCAGCTACCCGTAACCGCACCGGTTCCTCGACCCGTTGACCGAGATCGAGGCTGCGGCCGTCCCCGCGCCGGGAAGGGCGGGCCGTCAAGCCGACTGCTCGTAATCGGCCAGCACCTGGTTGACGACGTGGGCGGCGCCCGCCGCGACAACCGGATCGGTGCCGACGGCCCCGGCCAGGGTGATCAGGGCTTTCCACAGCGCCCACCCTCGCCCGCGCGCCCACGTTGCGGCATCGACGGCGAGGCCGGCGCGAAACGCTGCGCGGCTCGACCCCGACAGGAGCGTCCAGGCGATCGTCACGTCGCCGGCGGGATCGCCGACGCCCGAGGTCCCGAAGTCGATCACGGCGCTCAACCGGCCGTCGTTGGTCAGCAGGTTGCCCGCGCTGACGTCGCCGTGGAACCAGACCGATGAGCCGGTCCAGGTCGTGGCGATCGCCGCTTCCCACACCGCTATTGCGGTCTCGGTAGCGACCAGATCGCCTAACGCCGCGAGCGCACAGCGGGTCTCGGCGTCGTAGACCTCCACCGGCGCGCCGCGGAAGAAGTTGTGCCGCCCCGGTGGTGGGCCGCCGGCGGGGTCGATGCGCTGCAGGGCGGCCAGGAATCCAGCCAGCGTCCGGGCGAACTCGTTCAGGTCGGCGATCCGGTCGGGGCGGGCGATGGTGCCTTCGAGCCAGCGGTAGATCGACCAGTTCCAGGGATAACCCGCGCCGGGAACGCCCATCTCCACCGGCTCAGGGATCGGCAGGGGCAACTGCGGCGCGAGGACCGGCAACCACCGGTGTTCCTTGGCGACCTGGGGGGCGTACGCCGCCGCGCTCGGTAGCCGCACCGACAGGTCCGTGCCGAGACGGAAGGTTCGGTGGTCGGATCCGTCGAACTCAACCGCGGCGACCGGCAGGTGCGCCCACTGAGGAAATTGTGAGGTGACCAGCCGGCGCACCAAGGATCGGTCGATGTTCACGCCACGGCGTCGTCCGACGGGTTCACGGTCGAAAGTCTCAGTGGGTGATCCGGCCGGCGCAACGCACTTTTCCTCGCGCCGCCTCGACGGGCGTCAGGCGTCGAACTTGTAGCCGAGGCCGCGGACGGTGACCAGGTATTTCGGCGTGCCGGGGTCGGGTTCGATCTTGGCCCGCAACCGCTTCACGTGGACGTCCAACGTCTTGGTGTCACCGACGTAGTCGGCCCCCCACACGCGATCGATCAGTTGGCCGCGGGTGAGCACGCGGCCGGAGTTGCGGATCAGCAGTTCGAGGAGGTCGAACTCCTTGAGCGGCAGGTTGACCGACTGCCCGTCCACGGCCACCGTGTGGCGCTCGACGTCCATGCGCACCGGGCCGGCCTCGACGGTAGCGCTGGACAGCTCCTCGCTGTCAGCGCCGCGGCGCAGCACCGCCCGCATACGCGCGATCAGCTCCCGGGAGGAGAACGGTTTGGTGACATAGTCGTCGGCCCCGAGTTCGAGTCCGACGACCTTGTCGATTTCGGCGTCTCGCGCGGTGACGATGATGATCGGCACGTTCGAGCGGGCCCGCAACTCGCGGCAGACCTCGGTGCCGGACAGTCCGGGCAGCATGAGGTCCAGCAGCACCAAATCGGCGCCGCTGCGGTCGAAGGTGGCCAGCGCGTCGGGCCCGCTGGCCGCCACGGCGACCTCGTAGCCCTCGCGCCGCAGCTGATAGGACAAGGCGTCGGAGAACGACTCCTCGTCCTCCACCACCAGGACACGGGTCATCGGTTGCCTCTCGTCGCGGATGCGGCCAGGCGCGCGTGCGCACCCGCCTCGGCCGGCCGGGCCGTGGGGGCCTCGGCCGGCGGGTCAGTAGGGGCCTCTGCCGGCGGGTCGGTAGGCGCCTGGCCCGGCGGATCGACGCGGGCCTCGTCCGGCGGCTCGGCGGGCGCTTGGGCCGCCGGCTCGGCCGGCGCCTCATTGGGCAGTTCGGCGGCGTGGGTAGCGTCGAGCCGCACGGCTGCCGCCGGCAGTCGGACGGTGAACGTGGAGCCGGCGCCCTCGGCGCTCCACACGTCGATCGTCCCGCCGTGGTTGGTGACGACGTGCTTGACGATGGACAGTCCGAGCCCGGTCCCGCCGGTGGCCCGGGAGCGAGCCGGGTCGACGCGGTAGAAGCGCTCGAAGATGCGCTCGACGTCCGACTCAGAGATGCCCATGCCCTGATCCGTGACCGCGATCTCGACCCAGGCCGCGCCCGGGCCACCGGCCGGCGCGTCCACCGATCGGCCGGTGATCACCACCCGGGTGCCGTCCGGGCTGTAGGAGACGGCGTTGTCGACCAGGTTGGCCACCGCGGTCACCAACTGGTCCTCGTCGCCGAGCACCAGCAGTCCGTCGGCCACCGACGAGGCCAACGTGATGCCCACGTCGTTGGCCCGCAGGCGGGTTCGGTCCATCGCCTCGTCGATGACCTCCTCGACGAGCACCGGTTCGCGGTCGGGCAGCGCATCGGCGCCCTGCACGCGCGACAGGGCGACGAGCTCGCCGACGAGGCGACCCAGCCGCTGACCCTCGTGCTGCATCCGAGCCGCGAAGCGCTGGACCGCCTGCGGGTCGTCGGCGGCGTCCTGCACCGCCTCGGCCAGCAGGGTGAGCGCGCCGACCGGCGTCTTGAGTTCGTGGGAGACGTTGGCCACGAAGTCGCGGCGCACCGCCTCGAGCCGGCGGGACTCGGTGTTGTCGGTGAGCAGGAGCGCGACGGCAAACACCCGGTCGGCGCCGTGCGGCAGAATCGGGACCGCGGTGGCCGCTACCGCGACGACATCCAGGCCCAACCAGCCGCGGGTCAGCTCGACCGTCGCGGTGTGGACGGCGCCGTCGTCTTGCGCGGCCCGGGTGAGCTCCCGCAGGTCGGCCACGGCCAGGCGGTCGTTGTCGAGCGCACCGAGGGCGCGTGCGGCCGGGTTGGCCAACAGCACGACATCGCCGCGGTCAACCACCACGACACCCTCGTCGATCGCCTCGACCACCAGTTCCGGCAGCCGACGAGCATCGACCCCGGCCGCGGCGAACCCGGCTGCGCCCGAGCCCGCGGGCCT
>JALZBL010000209.1 GCA_030947395.1 Actinomycetota bacterium
GCCCAGGACAGGGGCGACGACGGCTCCCACGGCTGCAGCCAGGCCGCGTTGCGTAAGCGCACCTCGCTCCAGGCCGAGGCGTCACGCCCGCGCGGCGGACGCAGGCGGACCGGACCGGCCTGGAGGTCGGCCGGCCAGCCGGGATGGCGCGCCGCCACGGCGATTGAACCGCGCTCAGCGCTGCGAGAGCAGCAACGGGATGACCGGCACCCGTGAGCCGGGCACCACCTCGACCAGGTCCTCGTCGATGACGATGAGGCAGTTCGCGGCCGCCATCGCCGCGATGAGATGCGAGCCGGTGCCGCCGACCGTGGACACGCTGTAGCTGCCGTCCGCCTCGCGGTGCAGCAGTCCCCGCCGGAACTGCCGGGTCCCTGCGACACCCTCGATGCGATCCAGCGCGGCGGCGGCGACGGTCGCGCGCTGCAGCCGGCGCTTGCCCAGCAGTTTGCGGATGGCCGGCCGGACGAAAACCTCGAACGACACCAGTGAACTGACCGGGTTGCCCGGCAGGCAGAAGATCGGGGTGGCGCCGTCGCCCAGGTGCCCGAAGCCCTGTGGCTTGCCCGGCTGCATCGCCACCTGGACGAAGTCCACGGTGCCCAGCGCTCCCAGCGCCTCCTTGACCACGTCGTAGGTGCCCATGCTGACGCCGCCACTGGTGACGATGATGTCGGCGCGCAACAGCTGGGACTCCAACGCGTCCATCAGGCGCGAGTGGTCGTCGGGGACGATGCCCACCCGGTACGCCTCGGCCCCGGCCTCGCGGGCCGCGGCCGCCAGCAGGTAGCTGTTGGCGTCGCTGAGCTGTCCGAAACCTGGCTCCTGCCCCACCTCGACCAGTTCGTTGCCGGTCGAGATCACCACGACGCGCGGGCGCGGGCGCACCTGCACCCGGTCGCGCCCGACCGCCGCCAGCAGACCGATCTGTTGTGGGCCCAACGCTGCGCCCGAGCCAAGGGCCACCGAGCCCGCCGGCAGGTCTTCCCCCGTTCGGCGCACCGCGGTGCCGGAGGGGACCGCAACCTTGATGCCCACCCGCGCCACCCCGCGGTCGGTGTCCTCGAACTTCACGACGGCGTCGGCTCCGGCCGGCATCGGCGCGCCGGTCATGATCCGCATGGCCAGGCCCGGACCCATCCCCGACACCGAGCGGGCGCCGGCGATGACGTCGCCGACAACCGGAAGTACGACCGGTCCGTTCGGTCGGGCCGCGGCGATGTCGACTGCGCGCACCGCGTAACCGTCCATGGCCGAGTTGTCGAAGCCGGGCAACGCCCGGGCGGAGATGACGTCCTCGGCCAGGGTGAGCCCCTGGGCATCGAGGATGGTCAGCTCGATCGGGTCGATGACGCCGATGCCGTTGAGCACCGTCGCCAGGTGATCGTCGACACTGCGTCGAGTGTCGACGCTGCGGCGAGTCTGGTCCGAGGCCGGCGGAACCTCCGGGACCGCCGACGTTGCGGCCGGCGGTTGGTCCGTGGGTCCATCGGGTGGGTCGCTGCGGCGGCCGGACGAGGCTCCTAGCGCAGACTCGGAGGAGGCCTGAGGTTCGCTGTCGGACACTGGTGGATCCCTTCGGTGCCGGGGCGGCTCAGACCGTACCGGTCGGATCGGCGGTCACCGGGATGCGGCGAACGTGCGCAGCCACGTGGTGAAGTCCTTGCCGAGTTCGGGATGCTCGGTGGCGAGCTCGACGACCGCCCGCAGATACTGTTGCCGGTCGCCGGTGTCGAAGCGCCGGCCGCGAAAGACGACGCCGTGCACCGGCACCCCGTCCTGCGCCAGGGCGCGGATGGCGTCGGTGATTTCGACCTCTCCGCGGGCGCCGACGCCCACCGTGCGGATCGCGGCGAAGATCTCCGGCGGCAGGACGTAGCGACCGATCACCGCGAGGTTGCTCGGCGCATCGGCCGGCGATGGCTTCTCGATCAGGTCCACGATCGGCACCACGTCGCCGCCGTCCCAGCCCTCAGCCGGTGTCGCGCAGCCGTACTTGTCGACGTCAGCCGCGTCCACCTCGAGCAGCGCCAGGACTGCCCCGCCGCGCTCCTGCTGGACGTCGAGCATGGTCCGCAGGAGGGATTCGTCCTCGTGGATCATGTCGTCGCCCAGCAGGACGGCGAACGACTCGTCCGCGGCGAAGCTCTGCGCGTAGGAGACGGCGTCGCCTAGTCCGCGCTGGGCGTGCTGGCGCACGAAGGACAGCCGGCCGAGTTCGGTGGGACGGCGTACCGCGGCCAGCCGAACCGTGTCCCCCTTGGCCTCCAGCGCCGACTCGAGCAGCGGCGCCCGGTCGAAGTGATCGGCGATGGCGTCCTTGCCGGCACTGCTGATGACGAGGACGTCGCGCAGTCCCTCCCCCGTGGCCTCGGCCACGATGTACTCCAACGCCGGTCGGTCGACCACGGGGAGCAACTCCTTGGGAACTGCCTTCGTCGCCGGAAGGAAGCGGGTGCCCATACCGGCCGCGGGGATCACCGCTTTGCGGGCGCGCGATCGTCGACCCGCCGCGGGCGGAGTTTCCGGGGGACGAGTCATACCGAGACAATATCGGGCATGCCACCCGCTCCCGGGGCCGCGACGGCCAAGCAGGACCTGCGCCGCCGCATCCTCGAGGCCCGACGGGCTCTGTCGCCGGAGGCGCTGGCCACCGCCCGGGCGGGGGTGCAGGAACACATCCTGTTCCGACTCGACCGCGCCACGGCCGGCGGCCGACCGTGGCGCAACGTCTTCGCCTACGAGGCCGTAGGGAGCGAGCCGGCCGGTCAGGCCCTGCTGGCGGCGATGGCCGACCGCGGGTCTTCGATCTACGTGCCGCTCCTGCGACCCGACCACGACCTCGACTGGTTCAAGTGGCCCGAATCCACCACCCTCGGCCGGCGGGCGGTGCAGTCGGCGTCGGTGCTCCTCGTTCCCGCGCTCGCGGTAGACGCGCGCGGGATTCGCCTCGGGCGAGGCGGGGGCAGCTACGACCGGGTGCTACCTCGGGTGCCGCCCGACGTGCCGGTGATCGCCGTCCTGCACCGGGGTGAATTGGTCGAGTCGGTGCCGCACGATCCCTGGGACCAGCCGGTTCGCGCGGTGGTGACTCCGGACGGGTGGTACGACGTCCCCACCCGTTGACCGGTGCACGGGCATAATTGGCAGTCGCCGGTTGGGAGTGCCAGCCTGGGCCCGGCCCGCGACCGACGGCCACGGATGTCATTTTCGAGAGGATCGCGCGTGCCCACCTACGTCTACGCCTGCACCAACCCCGAGTGTGGGCACCGTTTCGAGACCGTGCAGGCGTTCACCGATGCCGCGCTGACCGAGTGTCCGGTGTGCGGGCAGCGCCTGCGCAAGGTGTTCGGATCGGTCGGTGTGGTGTTCAAGGGCTCCGGCTTCTACCGAAACGACAGCCGCGAGAAGGCGATGGCCACGGCAGCCAAGGCCGACGGATCCTCCGGGGGGACCGATTCATCGTCTGCTTCGTCGTCGGATTCGTCGTCGTCCGAGTCGTCGAAGTCGGACGCGTCGAAGTCCGATCGGTCGAAGTCGGACCCGTCGAAGTCCGATCGGTCGAAGTCGGACTCGTCGAAGTCGCAATCCTCGGCGACATCGGCGTCGGAGCCGGTCAAGGCCGGTTCCGGAAACGGCGCTGGCGCCGGCGGCGACCGGACGCGTGCGGGCCGGCCCAGGGGCGACGGCAGACCCGGCTCCGGAGCGGGTGGCGGGAACGGAAAGGCCCAGGGCGACAGCTCGGGCCAGTCGGCGAGCGGTTCCAACCACGCGGCACCCTCGGGATCGGGCCGGCGCACCTCACGCTGACCCGCGTCCTCGATTCGATCGGACCGTCTCGAGCGCCCGGCCGTCCTCCACAGGTGGCCCGGGCGTCCACAGAGCGGGCCATCGGCCGCACCTCCGACCGGGGTCGAACCTAGGTTCACCCCATGTACCGGGTCACGCCGTGGCGCAGGGTCCTCGCCCACACCTCCACCCGGCTGCGAGGGTGGCCGCGGCTGGTGCTCGCGGCCGGCTGCGTCGCGCTGGCCGCCTCGAGTGGCCTGTCCGCCCGCTCGAACGCCGACCCCCGCGCAACGGTGCCGGTCGTGGTGGCAAGCCACGCGCTCGCGGCCGGGACCGTGCTGCGG
>JALZBL010000210.1 GCA_030947395.1 Actinomycetota bacterium
GCGAAGGAAGATGTCGCGGCCCAGGGAGTCACCACCGAACCAGTGCCGGCCCGACGGCCCTTGCAGGATGGCGGTGAAGTCGGTCTCCGACGGGCCGTACTTGACCAGAGCCGGGCCGAAGACGGCGGCCAGGACGATCAGCGCCAGCATTCCGACACCGAGCAGGCCGCTTTTGCTGCGCAGGAAGCGCCGCCGGATCAGCGCCGCGCGCCCGAGCGGGTTGGCCGCGACGGTCGGCGTCTCGCCGACCGGGGCGCCGCCGGTGGCGACCGAGGGGGCTTCGACCTCGAAAACGTTCTGCGGGGAGACCATCGCCGGGCTCCTAACGCGATCTCACGCGCGGGTCGAGCGCGGCGTAGATGATGTCTGAGAGCATGCCCGACAGCAGGACGAGCACGGCGGTGAAGGAGGTGACCGCACAGACGGCATTGGTATCACGGCTGTTGATCGAGTCGATCAGGTACTCGCCCATGCCGTGCCAGGCGAACAGCTTCTCGGTGAAGATCGCCCCGGTGATCAGGAGGCCGAAGCTGTAGGCGAAGAACGTGACCATCGGGATGAGTGCCGTGCGCACGCCGTGCTTCATCAACGCCTGGCGCCGGGTGAGGCCCTTGGCCCGGGCGGTGCGCAGGAAATCACTGCCGAGCACGTCGAGCATCGCGCTGCGCTGGTAGCGGCTGAAGAAGGCGATGCTGGTGATCGACAGAACGAACGTCGGCAGCACCAGCCGCTGGAGGCGGTCGCTCCAGAAGTGGAGCCCACTGAGGTTCGAGTTGTACTCCAGCGCGGTGGGAAAGACGATCGATCCGGACTTGTTGTTTATCCACACGGCGACGGTCTGGGTGAGCAGGATGAGCACCACGATCGGCGAGGCGAGGACGACGTAGGACGCCGCCGTCGACCCGGCATCGAACGGTTTTCGCTGCCGCACCGCGCCGACGACGCCGACCCCGACGCCGACCACCGTCCCGATCACGGTGCCGATCAACAGCAGCCGCAGGCTGACCCCGACCCGACGGCCGATCTCGCTGGTGACCGTGTCGGTGGAGCCCAGCTTCTGACCGAAGTCGCCTTGGACCACGCCCTTGAGCCAGTGACCGTAGCGCTGGACCAGCGGGGTGTTCGGGTTGGCGTTGGCGTCGTTGAGGATCTGGTTGATCGTCGACTGTGGGACCGGCGGGTTGCGCTGGTTGTAGCGGTTCTCCGGGTGGAAGGTCAGCGAGGCCAGCACGAAGGTGAGACTGGTCGCGATGAAGACGAGGATGACGTAGTTGACGAACCGGCGGCCCAGGAACTTCAACATGCGTCGTCGTCCTCTCGGCTCGGGTCGCCCGCCGTCTTCGGGTGATCGGCGATCATCTCCGGTCGGCCAGGAACGGGAATCGCGACCGCACTTCTGCCGCGACGGCCGGGTCGACGTCGGCCCACACCACCGTCTCGACGTGCGCCGCCTCGGCCAGGGTGCGGCCGAGGGGATCGATGATCGCCGAGTCCCCGGCGTGGTCCGGCGGATCGGCCTCGAGTGCTTGCGTCGCGCCTGGCCGGTCCGCCGGGCCCGTTGCCTGCGCCGCGGCGGGTGCTTGCGCCGGGCCGGCCCGGCCGACCCGGTTGGCGCCGACGACGTAGGCCTGGTTCTCGATGGCCCTGGCCCGCAGCAATGTGCGCCAGTGCTCCCGCCGGGCCTGCGGCCAGTTCGCCACGACCACATACAGGTCGGTGTCGTGGGCGAGCGGCCAGAAGTCCTCGGCGAAGCGCAGGTCGTAGCAGACGAAGACCGAAGTGCGCACGCCGTCCACGTCCACCGTCAGCGGCTTCTCCCCGGGGCGGTAGTGCTCGTGCTCGCCGGCGAAGGAGAATGGATGCATCTTCTCATACCGATGCCGCTCACCGGCCGGCCCGGCCAGGACCGCCACGTTGACCGCCCGACGAGGATGGGTCGCGGTGGCGGGGTCGAGCCGATCGCCGTCGCGCGGGTCGCCGTCGCGCGGGTCGCCGTCGCCCCGATCACCGTCGCGCCGATCACCGTCGCCCGGTTCGCCCTCGCCCGGTTCGCCCTCGCCCGGTTCGCCCGCGCCGGGAACTTCATCCCACTGGGCCACCGACCCGACGATCCAGACGTCATGAGCACGGGCCTGCTCGCTCAGCCACTGCTCGGTCGGGCCGTTTCGGCGTTCGGCCACCCATTCCGGCTGCATCGAGAAGCCCGTCGCGAACATCTCGGTGAGCACCACCAACCGGGCACCCGTCCCGGCGGCAGTGGCGACCATCGGCTCGAGGTGCGCCCGCGTGGCGGCGGCGTCCTGCCAGACGATGTCGTGCTGCACGACTGCTACCCGCACCACTCACCTCCGCCGCTCGGCCGACCACCACTTTGCATCCTGCTCCCACCGGAGCGCGACTCAACCGGTTCTTGACCGAATTGCTCCCGCCCGGAACGCGGCGGACAGCCGGTCTACGGCGGCGCCGATGACCTCAGGTCGCTTGCAGAACGCGAACCGGATCAAGTTGTCGCCGGCCGCGGAATCGTAGAAGACGCGGCTCGGAATCGCCACGACGCCGGCCGTCTGCGGAAGGGACCGGCAGAAGGCAACGCCATCGGTGCCGACATCGGCGGTGGCGAAGTAGGTGGCCTGCGGCACGATCACGTCGAAACCGGCCGCGGCCAGGCCCGAGCACAGCTGGTCCCGGCGATCGCGCAGCGCCGCCGCGGCGGCGTGGAAGTGCGCGTCCGGCAACGCGAGCCCGAGCGCGATCGCGGGCTGGAACGGGGCGCCGTTGACGAACGTGAGGAATTGCTTGACCGTGCGGACTGCGGTCACCAGCGGTTCCGCCGCAGTGACCCAGCCGATCTTCCAGCCGGTCACGGCGAAGGTCTTGCCGGCGCTGCCGACCGTGATCGTGCGCTCGCGCAGGCCTGGCCATCCCGCCAACGGCTGGTGCTGGCCGTCGAACACGAGGTGCTCGTAGACCTCGTCGGTGAGCACCAGCAGGTCATGCTCGAGGGCCAGGTCGGCGATGGCCTGCAGCTCCTCGGCGTCGAAGACCTTGCCGGTCGGGTTATGCGGCGTGTTGAGCAGGAGCAGCCGCGTGCGGGGACTGACGGCGCGCCGCAGTTCGTCCCGGTCGAAGGTCCACCGGTTCCCCTCGCGCCGCAGCGTCACCACCCGCCGGACGGCGCCGGCCAGCGCGATGCAGGCCGCGTAGCTGTCGTAGTAGGGCTCGAAGACGATCACTTCGTCGCCCGCCTCGGCCAAGGCCATGATCGCGGCGGCGATCGCCTCCGTGGCGCCGGCTGTGACCAGCACTTCCGAGTCGGGGTCGAACCGCAGCCCGTACCAGTGGTCCTGATGCGCCGCGATGGCCTGCCGCAGCTGCGGGATACCCGGTCCGGGCGGGTACTGGTTATGCGCGCCGCTGCGGATGGCGTCGACGGCCGCCTCGAGCACTTCCGAGGGACCGTCGGTATCCGGGAATCCCTGGCCCAGATTGATGCTGCCGGTACGCAACGCCAGGGCCGACATCTCGGCGAATATCGTCGTCCCGAAGCCGTGCATCCGGTGCACCAGCGGGTCGGCGGTGGCCACGTCCGCACCTTAGCCCGCGGGCTCGGCTGTCGCCGCCGAGCTCACCGCTTCCGGTGGTCCGCCTGCCGGTCGCGGTGGTGCCGATTGCCGTTGTGCAGCTGGAACGGTCCGGCGGCCAGGTTACGGCCGCTTCAGCTGCACAACCGTCGGTTACGCAACGATGCACAGGGCGCCCAGTACTCCACAACGTGCCCGCGAGCCGGCTGGTGGCGACCCCAGTCGCGCACCGTGCACTCATGGCTGACATCCCGGCGGTAGCCCAGCAGCAGTTCGGTGCGTTCACTCGCGCCCAGGCCACGGCCACGGGATGGTCGCGCGATGCTCTGTCACACGCCCTCGCCGCCGATCGATTGGTCCGGTTGCGGCGTGGCGTCTATGCCGACGCCGCGCTCGTGTCCACGTCCGGCCCTGCAGATCGTCGTCGATGGTTCCGGCTCGTCTCCGCTGCGGCATCGCTCGGAGGGAACGGCGCGCTGGCCAGCCACCGCAGCGCGGCTGCGTTGGCCGGGCTCCCATTGCTGACGGT
>JALZBL010000211.1 GCA_030947395.1 Actinomycetota bacterium
GGCCGGAGTAGGCGGCGACCGCGATCTCGTCGACGCCCTGGCCGGGATGCCCCTGCGCTACGTCCGCGACCACCTGAACAAGCACGTCGCGCCCGCCCACCGAGAGGCGATCGTGGGGGGCGTCGGTTGATGCGCGCGGCCGACGAGGTATCGGGTCGGGTCGACCGGCGGGCACGGGGTACGCGGCGACGCGACCGGCTGGCCGGCGACGCCCTGCGGTTGGGGTTCGACCGGCTGGTGATGCGGGAACTGCGGGGGGTGTGGGTTCGCGGTCACGTGCCGAGGACTGGGGCGGTGTGGATCACCAATCACCACAGCTGGTGGGACGTGTTCGCGACCGTCGCTCTGCTGCGCCGGGAACACCCCGGCCGACCGGGCGTGCTGATGGATCCCGCCAACCTAGCCACGATGCCGTTCCTCCGGCACGCCGGAGCGCTCGGGACCGGCGAGCTGCGGACCGCGGTGGCCCGGGTCCGCGGCGGCGACGTGATGATCATCTTTCCGGAAGGTGACCTGCGCCCGGCCGGTCCGCTCGGGCCGGTACGACCGGGCGCGGAGTGGATCGCCCGGTGGGCCGACGCCCCCGTCGTCGTCGCCGCGACGCGGGTGGTGCTGCGCGGCCGGCAGGCGCCCGAGGCCTACCTCGACCTCGAACCGACCGCCGGCTCCGGAGACGGCGGTCGGGACCGCTCGTGGGAGCTTGGCCCCCCGGCTGCGTTGGCCCACCGCCTGACCGTTCTCGACGAGGAACTGGCCCACTCGGATCCAGACGTGCCCCTTCCCGGGTTCCGCGAAGTGGTGAGCGGCGCGCGCAGCTGGGAGGAGCGCATCGCCCGGTGGTCCGACGCCTGGACCTCGACGCGCGCCCGGGTGCCGTCGGTGGCCGCGGACTCACCAGGTAGGCCCGACCGGTGAAGCTGGCCTGGTCGGTGGTCGCGTTCCTGACCCTGAAGCTGTCCGGCCTGGTGGTGAACCTTTACCGGTTCCCCGTCCTGCGAGCGGACCCATCGGGTCCACTGAAGGGCTCGGGCGGGGGCTTGAGCGTGTTGGTTCCCGTCCGGGACGAGGCGGCCCGTTTGCCCGCCACGCTGCCCGGCCTGCTGGACCAGCCCGCCGACGAGATCATCTTCTGCGACGACGGCTCCACCGACGACACCGCCGGGCTGATCCGCCGGCACGCCGGCCACGACCCGCGGGTGCGGGTGTTCACCGGCGCGGCGCGCCCACCGGGCTGGACCGGCAAGACCTGGGCCTGCGACCAGTTGGCCGCCGCGGCCACCCACGACGACCTGCTCTTCTGTGACGCCGACGTGCACCTGGCCCCCGGGGCGGTGGCGGCCGCGGTTGCCGAGAAGCGCCGGCAGGGCGCCGGCGTGCTCTCGGTGTTCCCCCGCGAGCGCACCGGATCCCTGGGCGAACGACTGATCGTGCCGCTGATCGACGACGTCGTGCTGTGCCTGCTGCCTTTCCCGTTGCTCTGCGCGCCGGCGCCCATGGCGGCCACCGCACACGGGGCGTTCCTGCTCCTCGACCGCCCGACCTACGACGCCATCGGTGGGTTCGCCGCGGTGCGCACCAACGTCGTGGAGGATGTCGCTCTGGCTCGGCTCACCCGACGGCGCGGCCGCCGGCTCGGCCTGGCCTTGGGCGGCGAGCTGGTCAGCACGCGGATGTACGTCGGTTACCGGGCCACGGTGACCGGCGTGGCCCGCGGGCTGGGGCCGGTGGCCGGCGGACGCGTACCGCTCGTGCTCGGCTGGGCCTGGCACGTGCTGGCCTACACCGGGCCGGTCTTCGGCGCGTTGCGTCGCAACCGCGGTGACCCGCGCACGCGACGACGGCGGCGGTTGTGGCGGCTGGCCCTGGCGTTGGCCGGGCTGGAACGGACCCTGGTCGAGGCCAAGACCGGTCGCCGAGCCTGGGCTGAGGCGCTGAGCATGCCGTTGTCGCCGCTGGCCGCGGCGCCGGCGGTGCTGCGTGCCCTACGCCGCGAGCACGAGTGGAAGGGACGTCGCTACCGATGGTGATGCCCGCGCCGACCGGATCGGCCGTACTGGGTCACCTGGCCCGCTGGCGCGACGAGCCGCTGGAGCTGCTGGAGGACGGCGCCACGCTCGGCCCGGCGTTCGGCCTGCGGCTGTGGCGGCGCGCGGTCGTCGGCTACAGCCCGCAGTGGAACCAGCTGGTCCTCGGTGACCTGGCCCGCTTCCGTAGCCGGGGCAGTCTGAGCCAGCTCTCGCCTTACCTGCACGGCGGGGTGGTCGCGACCGACGCGCCCGAACACCGCGGCCGGCGGGCGGAGCTCAACCCGAACTTCCACCGCCGGGCGGTCACCGACCTGCTGGCTGACCGGCTGGGCGCCGCGGTCAAGGCCGAGCTGCCCGATGGCCGGTTCGACGCGGTGGCCTGGTCCTCGGCGATGGTGCGCCGATTCCTGCACGAGACGTTCGTAGGGCCGTCGTTTCCCGTCGATGTGCTCGAGCACTTCCTGGCCCCGCTGGACACGCCGATTCCCGGCCCGCTGCTGCCCCGTCCGATCCGGGTGCGCCGGATGGAACGGGCCCTGGCCCGCACGCTGCGCAGTCCGGATCCGGGCACGCTGGCCGAGCACTTCACCGGGCTCGACAACGGCGTCGAGGAGGCCCGCGTCGCATTGGCCGCGGCGTACGACACCACCGCCCACGCGATGTCGTGGGCCCTGTGGGAGCTGGCCGCCCGGCCCGGCCTCAACACCGGTGAGATGACCGGCGAGATCGTCCACGAGACGCTGCGGCTCTACCCGTCGGGGTGGATCGGCAGCCGGATCTGCGCGGTCGACGTGGACTTCGCCGGCCACGTGTTGCCGGCGGGTCGGCTGGTGCTCTACAGCCCCTACCTCACGCACCGCTCGGCCGAGCTGTGGCCCGAGCCGACGGCCTTTCGTCCGGAGCGGTTCCGCGAGGGCACCCGGCCGGCGTGGGGGTACCTGCCCTTCGCCGCGGGCGAGCGCATGTGTCTCGGCTCAGGGCTGGCCACGCTGATGCTGCGCACGACCGTGGCGGCCTTCGCCGGCGTGCCGCTGCGTCAGGTCGGCGGTGACCCGCGCCCCTGCGGTGGCCTGACCCTCACCCCGAGAGGGCCGCTCACGCTGCACCGCGGAGAGCACCGCTGAGGCGCGCCGGCGGCGAGTCATTAGTGGCATTGGCTGGGCCTATCGTGGTGGCATGACTTCGCCTCTGGCCCGCGGCGCCAAGGCCGCACCGATGACCGACATCGACCTGAGCGCCCTGAAGCTGGTCGTCAGCTACCGCGACTACGCCTCGGCCCAAAAGTTCGTCGACTCGCTGTCCGATCGCGGCTTCGACGTGAGCACCGTGAGCATCGTCGGCTCCGGTCTGCTGATGGTCGAGCGGGTCGTCGGCCGGCTGACCACGGCCCGGGCGGCGATGGCCGGCGCCGCGTCCGGACTCTGGTTCGGCGTCTTCCTCGGTCTGCTGTTCGGTCTGGCCACCCCTTACTTCTGGGGACCGTTGCTTTACGGCATCCTGCTCGGCGTAATCTTCGGGGCCGTCTTTGGCGCCCTCGGGCAGGCCGCCTACCACGGCACGCGTGACTTCGCCTCAACCCGCGCGATCGTGGCTCAGCAGTACGACGTCCTGGCGACGGCCGCGGCCTGGGAAGGTGCGAGCGCCGCGCTGGCCCAGCTTGGGCAGGGCCCGGGGTTGCAGTAGGCGGATATCGTCGTGGGTCGGCTCGCGGTCGAGCTCACGGCCGTCGACGAGGCGCGGTTGGCCGAGCTGGTCGAGGCCGCGACGACCGACGCGACCGCCGATTGAGGTGACCGCCCCGCTCACCCCCGGCGACACGTGGACCAGCGCCCGCGTCGCCTGGCTTCGACAGTTCCATCGCGATCGCCGGCGCGGCTTCGACGGTCCGACCGGTGAAGTGACTCGGGCCGTCGTCGTGGCCGACCGCGTTGTCGGTGCGGCCCGCCTCAAGTGGACGGACTCACCGGGTGTCCTCGAGACCGGGATGTGGCTGACCCGGACAGCGCGGGGGCGGGGAATCGGGCGGGCGGCGATGGCCGCTGTGCTGGACGAGGCCGCGGCACTAGGGGCTCGGGTCGTGCG
>JALZBL010000212.1 GCA_030947395.1 Actinomycetota bacterium
CTGGTACGCCACCCGACGCGGCTCGAGTGTCGCCGTGCTGCGGCTCAGCCCGGTGACGTCGGCTGCGTTGCGGCCCATCGCCTGAGCTCAGCCTCAGCCTCGGCCCGCGGCAGGGGCCCTCGCTCCATGCGCAGCTCGAGCAGGTGACGGTAGGCGCGCCCGACCAGCGGGCCGGCCGGGATGTCCAGCACCGCCATGATCTCGTTGCCGTCGAGATCGGGACGGATCCGGTCCAGTTGCTCCTGTTGCCGCAGCAAGAAGATGCGCTGCTCCAGCTCGGCGAGGTTCGCGGCCAGCGCCGCCGCCTTGCGCCGGTTGCGGGTCGTGCAGTCCGAGCGCACCAACTGGTTGAGGCGTTCGAGCTGATCGCCGGCGTCGGTGACGTAGCGCCGCACGGCGGCATCGGTCCATTCGGCGTCGCCGTAGCCGTAGAAACGAAGGTGCAGGAACACCAGTCGAGCGACGTCGTCGATGAAGTCCTTGGCGTAACGCAGGGCGGCCAGTCGGACTCGCGCCAGCCTGGCGCCAACCACCTCGTGGTGATGGAAGCTGACCTTTCCGCCCGGCTCGAACCGGCGGGTGACCGGCTTGCCGATGTCGTGCAGCAGGGCCGCCCAGCGCAGCACGAGATCCGGTCGATCCGGGTCTTCCAGGTCGATGGCCTGCTCCAGCACCTGCAGGGTGTGCAGGTAGACGTCCTTGTGCTGGCCGTGCTCGTCGGCGGCCATCCGCAGGGCGGACAACTCTGGCAGCACGACGTCGGCCAGGCCGGCGTCGACGAGCAGCACCAGGCCGGCGCGGGGGTTGCGCCCGAGCAGTAGCTTGTCGAGCTCCACGTGCACGCGTTCGGGGGTGATGCGGGCCAGCTGAGGCGCCAGGGCGGTCATGGCGGCCAGGACGTCGGCGTCCACGTCGATCGGCACACCGTTGACGCCGTCGAGCTGGGCGACGAACCGGGCCGCGCGCAGCATCCGCAGCGGATCGTCGGCGAAGGATTCCTCGGCCGGCGCCGGAGTGCGCACGAGGCCCCGAGCCAGGTCGGCCAGACCGCCGAAGGGATCGTGAAACTCCCGCCCGGGCACCGACAGCGCCATCGCGTTCATCGTGAAGTCGCGCCGGCGCAGATCACCCTGGAGGTCGTCGCCGAACTCGACCTCGGGGTTGCGCCCGACCCGGTCGTAACGATCGGCGCGGAAGGTGGTTATCTCGCAGCGCCGCCCCGCCCACTGGACCCCGACCGTGCCGAACGCGATCCCCGTCGTCCAGGTCGCCCGTCCCGCGCCCGTGACCAGGTCCAGCACGTCCCGAGGGCGGGCATCGGTGGTGAAGTCCAGGTCGGCCGAGGGTCGGCCGAGCAGCGCGTCGCGGACCGTTCCGCCGACCAGGTACAGCAGGTGGCCCGCGTCGGCGAAGCGCCGGCCGAGCTCATCGGCCGCCGGATCGACGGCGATCAGGCCTGCGGGGTCCACGTCCGGCGAGGGTAGTGCAGGCCGGGACACCCCCCGCGCGAATGCCGGCCAGGGCGCCGGACCGATCGGTAGTCTCGCGAATATGGCTCGCCCCACCCCGCCCCGGCACCGGGGGCACCCCGGTCGCCGGCCGGTCGGGCTGCGGCGGGTCGACGAGACGAGCGCCGGCGGCCTGGTAGTGGACCTCACCGGAGCGGTCCCGAGAGCGGCCATCATCGGCAAGCAGGACCGGCGGGGCCGCCTGCTCTGGTCCCTGCCCAAGGGCCATCTGGAAGCCGGCGAGAGCGCCGCGCAGGCCGCGGTGCGGGAGGTGGCCGAGGAGACCGGCATCAGCGGTGAAATCCTGGCCGAGCTGGGCACGATCGATTTCTGGTTCGTGGCCGACGGCCGGCGCATCCACAAGACGGTGCACCACTTCCTGATGCGGGCGGTGAGCGGCGAGCTGAGCGACCAGGACGTGGAAGTCACCGAGGTCGCCTGGGTGCCCCTTCCCGAGCTGATCGACCGGTTGGCCTATCCGGACGAGCGGGAACTGGTGAATACGGCCGGTCGGCTGCTGGCCGACACCGCGTGAGGCCCTCCGCGTCCCCTTCCCGGCGGCGCCGGGTCTGCCTCGGTGTCCTTGCCGGCATCCTGGTCGGATCCGCGGGCCCGCTCGTGGTGCCAGCCGCCACGGCGCCGGCCGCCCGGGCGAGCCGGTCCGCGGCCGTTCCCACCGTGCAGGTGGCGGCGACGGTTCCGGCCTTGCTCGACGGCCGCCAGCACCACGCCCAGGCCCTGCGGCTGCAGGTGGTGATCACCAATCCCGGCCCGGACCCGCTCACCGGGATCTCCGTGCGCCTCGAGCGCGGCTCGCCGATTTCACAGGAGCGACTGCTGCAGGCGGCGCTGAGCGTGCCCCCGCCCACCGGTGACGTCGAACAGCCGCCCGTCCCGGTCCCGGGTATCGTCACCGCCGGCCAACGCCGCACGATCACCGTCGCCAGCAGCACCGGCGGGGACGGGCTGTGCCTGTCCTCGTGTAGTGGGAACTCCGGCATCTATCCGGTCGACGCCGTGCTGGTGTCGAGCTCAAGCGGTGAGGCGCTGGCCCGGGCGCACACTTACGTTCCCTCCTTCGATGCTGCCCCCGATCCGGTGCAGGTGAGCTGGGTCTGGCCGCTGATCGACCGTCCACACCGCAGGCTGGCCGAGGCAGTGTTCACCGACGACGAGCTGGCCGCATCCGTGGCTTCGGGCGGCCGGCTCGATCGCGCGCTTCGTGTGGTCGAACTGGTGGCCCCGCGGATGCGGATGACTCTGCTGGTGGATCCGGAGCTGATCGACGCTCTCACCGTGATGACCAGCGGCTATCACGTCACCAGCGGTGGCAGGTCCCGCCTCGGGACCGGTGGACCGGCCGCCCGCGCGTGGCTGGCTCGATTGCGGGTGACCGCCGCCCGTCATGACGTCGCCCTGACCGCCTACGCCGACCCCGACGTCGATGCCCTGGCCCGTTCCGGCCAGACCTGGTCACCGGTGCTGGCCCCCTCGATGGCCGCTCGGGTCGATGCGGTGCTGGGATCCAACCCGATCAGCGACGTGTCGTGGCCGGTCGGCGGCGCGGTGAGCCCCGCCGGGCTCGACTCGATCGTGGGCAACGGTGCCTCGACCGTGCTGTTGACCGACCAGGCCCTGAGCCTGCAGGCGACGACGGGTGTGACTCCTGACGCGGTCTCCCCACTGCCCTCGGCGGCCGGCCAGGCGACCGCGGTGGTCCTCAGCTCGGTGCTGCAGAAGACCGTCGCCGCGGTGACCTCGGCGCGGCCGTCCACGTCTGCGGTCGCCCTGCTCGATGCCCAGCTGGCGGTACGCGCCGCCGAATCACCGGGACCCAACCGGTATGTGGTGCTCGCCCCGGACCGCTACGTCGATCCCGAGCCAGCGACGGTGTCGGCCGCGATCGAAGGCGTGGCCGCCGCCCGGTGGGCTCGCCCGATCACTGTGCGCGACGCGGTGCTCACCGTCTCGCCGGTGGACCGCGGTGGACTGGTCGCCGCGAGCGGCGGAGTCCCGGCCGGCCAGCTGGCCAGCCTGGCCCGGGTGCGCGCCCGGGTCGCCAGCTTCCGCGACTGCCTGCAGGACCTCGACGCCGCCCGGCTGCTGAGTGGGTACCCCGCCGCGATCGCCCGCGGCGAGTCGGCCGCCTGGCGCCGGGACCGCGCCGGTGGACTGGCCTACACCAACGCCCTGCGCGCGGACCTGTCCAGCCTGGTCGACGGCGTGCGCCTGACCCAGCCCCCGAACGCGTCGTACACCCTCGCCTCGAACAGCTCCCCCCTGTTCATCATCGTGGAGAACCGGCTGACCGTCGCCGTCCGCGTGCGGCTGCAGATCCGCACTACGCCCGGGCAGCAGGGGCTGCACATCGGCTCGGTGCCGGCGGTGACGCTGCCGCCGGCCAGCCTGACCGCGCCCATCCGGCGTCAGATCAAGGTGCCCACCCGGGTGGACCGGACCGGCCGGTTCCGCATCACCGTCGCCCTCACCACGCCCCGCGGGGCGCCGATTAGCGCCGCAGTACCGTTTCGCGTACGCAGCACCGCCATCGGCGCGGTGGCGTTATGGATTACCGGCGGCGCGTTCGGG
>JALZBL010000213.1 GCA_030947395.1 Actinomycetota bacterium
TTGCTCTCGATACGAAAGCCGGCCGGCAAGGTCGCCAGATCGGAGTGGTTCAGCTCCACCCGGACCGTGCCTCCGTCGCTGCCCACCGGGACCGCCGCATCGAGGCGACCGTGGCGAATGCGCAGCTCGTCGAGGGTGCGCAGCGTCTGCCGGGCAAACCAGCCGAGTTCGGGGTGGTGCCGCTTGGCCTCGAGCTCGCCGATGACGACGAGCGGGATGACGACCTCGTGCTCGCCGAAGCGCCCGATCGCGCCCGGATCGGACAGGAGCACCGAGGTGTCGAGGACGAAGGTCTTGCGGCTGGGCACAGCGCTCAGAGCGGTCACAGATGGGCTCCAGGGGACGTCGCACGGCGGGATGGTCACCGCGCGCATGACGGCCGCGGTGCGATTGGATGCCGACGTCACCTCCCGGGCGCCCGGTGGATCGCCCCGCACGCCTGGTCCCAGACGCTACGAGCCGGGGCCGCTCAAGCTCGGCAGGACACGCGCAGGCGAGCGGGTCGGCGGCCGGCTCAACCGCCGAAGCGGCGCTGGCGTTCGGAGTAGTCGCGCAGCGCCCGCAGGAAGTCGACCTTGCGGAAGTCCGGCCACAGCGCGTCGCAGAAGTAGAACTCGGAGTTGGCCGACTGCCAGAGGAGGAATCCGGACAGTCGCTGCTCACCCGACGTGCGGATGACGAGGTCCGGATCTGGCTGCCCGCGGGTGTACAGGTGGGCCGCGATGTGCTCTACCTGCAGCGTCTCGGCCAGGTCCTCGATGGACGTTCCCGCCTCGGCGTGCTGCTGCAGCAGCGAGCGCACCGCGTCGGCGATCTCGCGCCGCCCGCCGTAGCCGACGGCGACGTTGATGCGCATGCCGTGGCGCTCCCGGGTCTCCTCCTCGGCCGTCTTGAGCGCCGCGGCGGTGCGCTCGGGCAGGAGATCCAGGGCACCGACGGCGGTAACCCGCCACGGCAGTCGCGGCCCGGACAGGTCCTCGGCGACACCTTCGATGATGCGCAGCAGCGGGTCCAGTTCCGCGCTCGGACGCGTCAGGTTGTCGGTCGAGAGGAGGAACAGGGTGACGTGCTGCACCCCGGCCTCCTGGCACCAGCTGACGAGATCGCCGATGCGACCGGCTCCGACCCGGTGCCCGTGGTTGACGTCGGCGACGCCCATCGCGCGGGCCCACCGCCGGTTGCCGTCCAGCATGACCGCCACGTGCATCGGGTGCGGCTTGCCGTTCAGCTGGGCGCGCAACCGACGCTCGTACAAGCCGTAGACGGCATCGCGCAGCCCCACGCTGGCCGAGCGTAGCCCTGATCCGCCCGACCGGCTGGCGCCGGCGGTCGCCGTGGCGCCCGGGCAACCAGACCGGCGGACGCACCGACGGTGGCGTAGCTTCGGCCCGGTGAGCCTCCCCGACACCGGCCGGCTCGCCCGGGTCGAGGATGACCGCGCCGGCACCACGGCGGACCTGAAACCCCGCTTGCGCGGATGGCTGCACACCTACGCCGCACTCGTATCCCTGGCCAGCGGGGCCAGCCTGGTCTCGGTGTCGGCGACCCTGCGCGGCCCGACCGCCGGCTTCGCCACCGCGCTCTACTCGCTCACCGTGACCATGCTGTTCGGCACGTCCGCGCTCTACCACCGCTATTCCTGGCAGCCGCGAGCCCACCAGCTCATGAAGCGGCTCGACCATTCCATGATCTTCATCTTCATCGCCGGCACCTACACCCCGGTCGCCGTACTCGCGCTACCCCACCGAGCAGCGGTCATCGTGCTGGTGGTCGTGTGGGCCGGAGCGCTGGCCGGGGTCACCCTGAAAACGCTTCGCCCCGATGCGCCGCGGTGGCTCTCGGTAGCCTGCTACGTCGGCCTGGGATGGGTCGCGCTCTTCGTGCTGCCCGAGCTGCTCCAACACGGCGGGAGGGGCGCCCTCGTCCTGATCGCCGCCGGCGGCCTGATCTACACCGTCGGCGGCATCGTCTACGGCCTGCGGCGCCCCGACCCGGCCCCCGCGGTGTTCGGTTTCCACGAGGTGTTCCACTCGTGCACGCTGGTCGCCGCGGCCTGCCACTACGTCGCCATCTGGCTCACCGTCTTCGCCTGAACACCGCCGGCCGGCCGAGCTCGGGTGCCGGGGGTCATCAGCGGGCGCGGATCTCATCAGCGGGCGCGGATCTCATCAGCGGGCGCGGATGCTTACTCGTGGATGAGCCGCACCTTGGTCGCCACCCGGGCGTCGAGGGAGGCGTAGGCGTCGACGATCTCCTCGAGCGGCAGTACGAGGTCGACCACGGCTCGGGCATCGATGGCCCCATCGACTGCCGCCCGCACCAGATCCGGCAGGTAGGCCCGGGCCGGTACGAGGCCCCCGGCCAGGGTGATGTTGCGCTCGAAGAGCCGAGTGACGTCCACCCACTCGATCGGGTGCGGGGTACCCACGTGCCCGATCCGGCCACCGTCGCGCGCCACCGCGACGGCGGTGGCCCAGGACGACTGCGTGCCCACGCACTCGAGGACGCACTGCGCTCCTCCCGTCGCTCCCATCACCTTCTCCACTGCCTCGGCCGGGTCGGCGGAGGCGTTGACCACGTCGTCGGCGCCGAAGTCGCGGGCCAGCTCCAGCCGGTCGTCGTGATGGCCGACGGCCACGACGTGCCGGGCGCCGAGGCGGCGAGCGGCCTGGACCGCGAGCAGGCCTACCGCGCCGTCGCCGACCACGACGACCGAACTGCCCCAGTGCACCCCGGCCGACACCGCCGCGTGGTGCGCCGTCGGGACGGCACAGGTCAACCCGAGCAGCGCGCCGGCGTCACGGTTCAACTCGGCCGGCACCCGCAGCAGGGTGGCCTCGGCCTGCGGCACCCGCACCCGCTCGCCGTGCGCGCCGTCGTGACCGGGCTCTCCCCACACGCCGCCGTCCACGCAGGAGCAGGTCAACCCGGCCCGGCAGTACTCGCACGTTCCGTCCGACCACCCCGGCGGAGCGAGCACCTGATCGCCCACGCGTAGCGAGCGCACCTCGGCTCCGAGCTGCTCGACCCGGCCGACGAACTCGTGGCCGGTGCGCGTGCCGAGCGTGCCGCCGTAGCCGCGATAGGCCCACAGGTCGGCTCCGCACACCGCCGACGCGCTGACCCGCACGAGGGCGTCGGAATCCTGCTCGATCTCAGGATCACTGACCGACTCGATCCGGACGTTGCCCGGGCCGTGAAAGATCGCCGCACGCATGCCCGGCACCCTAACGCCCGCCCGGCCGGTAGGAATACTTGCGTCCGGCGGTTGCTTTGCTACAGTGTAATTACGTAATCAACGAAAGGAACCACCACATGTTTGCCGAATCAAACGAAGATCAGGGCCCCCGACGGGGCCGAGGGCACGGGCACGGACCGGGCGGAGAAGGGCACGGCGGCCCACGCATGGGTCGCGGACCCTTCGGCCGCGGCCGCGGGCCGGGCGGCTTCGGCCGGCCCGGAGGCTGGCAGCAGGCCGACCTTCCCTCGGCCGACGACGCCGCGGCCTGGTTCGCCGGACGACTGCCCGGAGACTGGTTCACCAGCACCCCCACCGTCACGGTGGACCGCGAGGAGATCCTCGTGCTCGGTGAGCTCGCCGCGCCGGAGACGCCGATCAGTACCGCCCCGGAGACGCCCGCGGACGCCGACGAGGCGGCCCTGGCGGCCGCGGCGGCCGGGCGGATCAGCCGGTTCCGCGAAGAGACGCGCGAGGAGCGCATTGCCATCGCCCTCGAGGCCGAGTCCCGCTACGGGCGCAAAGTCGCCTGGGGCGCCAGCATCGGTGAGACCCGGCAACTGTTCACCCACCTGGCCGTGCCGGTGATGACGCGACTGCGCCAGCCCGAGCGGCAGGTGCTCGACACGCTGGTCGACGCCGGCGTCGCCCGTTCCCGCTCCGAGGCCCTGGCCTGGAGCGTCAAACTGGTCGGTGAGCACACCGACAGCTGGCTGTCCGGCCTACGGGAAGCCATGAGCGAGGTCGACAAGCTTCGGACCGAGGGTCCCCAGCTGTAATCCCAGCCGCAGCCAACGCGCTACTGGCCAGAACCGCCGGCCGTCGTCACCTGGTGACGGCGGCCGGCG
>JALZBL010000029.1 GCA_030947395.1 Actinomycetota bacterium
CGGCCGCCCACACCACGCTGAACCCCAGGGTCTCGGCTTCGACGGCCAGGGCCAAGTTGTCGGAATCGTTGCCCATCCCCCAGTAGCCGAGATTGAGCCCGATGCGCACGCTCGACACCGTACCGGCCGGTGCGCTCACACCGGCCTCAAGCCCGGCTCGGCGCGCCTGGGCCGCGGTGGACGGCCAACGGGTACCGACCGCGCGCCGCATTAGGGTTCGTCGTCGTGGAGGAACGGCGGCTCGGGCGCAGCGGATTGCGCGTGTCGGAACTCGCGCTGGGTACGCCGACCTGGGGCCACCGCACCGACGCCGACGCGGCGGGCACGCAGCTGCGAGCCTTCCTGGCCGCGGGCGGCACCCTGGTCGACACGGCGGCGCACTTCGCCGGGGGACGGGCCGAGGAGATCCTCGGCGACCTGCTCGAGCGGGCCGTGCCCCGGCGTGAGGTCGTCCTGGCCACCCGGGCCGGACTGGTGGTCCGTTCCGGCGAGCTGGTAGCCGACGCCTCGCGGGCCACCCTGCTCGACCAGCTGGATGCCTCGCTGGCCCGGCTCGGCACCGATCACGTCGACCTGTGGCAACTCGCGGCCGCCGACGCGCAGGTGCCGTTCGAGGAGTCGCTGGCCGCGTTGGATCACGCCGTGGCCACCGGCCGGGCCTGCTACGTGGGCCTGGTCGATCACGGTGGCTGGCGGCTGGCCCGGGCCGCGATCTGGCAGGTGGCCGACCGGACCCGCGCGCCGATCGTCGCCGACCAGGTCGCCTACTCCCTGCTGAACCGCACCGCGGAACCGGAGCTCGTCCCGGCCGCGCTCGACGCTCAGGTCGGGCTGATCGCGCATTCGACGCTCGGCGGCGGGCTGCTGAGCGGCAAGTACCGCGACGCCCTGCCCGCCGACTCGCGGGCGGCGCTCGGCGCCGGGGCGGGCCGGCTGGCCGCCGGGATGGAGGACCTGCGGGCGGCCGGCATCGTCGAGGCGGTGGCCACCGCGGCCGAGGGGCTGGGCACGACCGCGGTCGCCGTGGCGCTGGGGTGGGTGCGACGCCGCCCGGGAGTGGCCTCGGTGGTGGTCAGCGCCCGCACACCGACCCAGTTGACCACCGCGCTGTCGGCGCTGGCGGTGAGCCTGCCCGGGGAGATCGCGACGGCGCTCGACGAGGTGTCGACCCCGCCGCCGGGTTACGCCGGAGACGCGCCCTGAGCGGGATGGCGGCCACCGATGCGGTCGAGCTCGACCCGGCGTTTGCCGCCTTCTGCGCCGCCGGCCTGTGGCCCGGACTCGGTCGCACGTTGGCCGGTGGGCTCGCCGCGGCCGGGATCAGGACGCCGGGCGACGTCTCGGTTGCCACGCTGAGTGCTTTACCGCGGGTCAACGCGCAGAAGGCGAATCGGTTGCTGTCCTCGTTCCTGGCGGCCGCGCCCGCGTTCGAGTTGTGCGAGCTGTTGCTGGCCGCCGGACTCGACGCCCGTCTGGCCGGTCGCACCATCGACACGCTTGGTCCGGGCGCCCCGCGGCTGATCCGCGACGACCCGTGGATCGTCCTGTCGGTCGCCGGGGTGGACGTCGCCACGGCCGACCGGCTGGCCCGGGTGGCCATTGCCGGCGTGCGCCCGGACGATTCCCGGCGGGGGCGTGCCCTGGTCGCCTGGGTCCTGACCGGGCAGGCCCGCGACGGCCACACCATGAATTCGGCGCTCGACGTGGCCGCGGCCGTGCGGAATCTCGGCGTGGCCGACCCAGGTGGCGCCGTCCGCGCGGCGGTCGACGGCGGCCAGGTGGTTGTGTTCGCCGACGATGACTCGCCGTCCGGCGACGGACCGCCCGGGGGTGATGCCCAGCTGGCGCTGCTGCGTTACGCCGCGGCCGAGGAGTCCATCGCCGAATCGATCGCCCGCCTGCACGGCGGCGCGTCGGCGATCCCCGGCGACGTCGCCTCGCTCAGTGGCGCGCTCGCCGAGCTCTCGACCGAGCAGCGCGCCGCAGTGACCAACGCCCTCGTGCACGGGGTCAGCGTGCTGACCGGCGGCCCGGGTACCGGAAAGAGTCGCACCGTGGCCGCCGTGGTGGGCCTGGCCGAACGGGCCGGCCGCAGGGTCGCCCTGGCCGCCCCGACCGGACGGGCGGCCAAGCGGCTCGAACAGCTCTGCGACGCCCCGGCCTCGACCATCCACCGGCTGCTCGGCGCGCAGGGCCGGCGTCCCTCGGCCGATGACGAGCAGACCCGGCGCCGATTCTCGGCCGGGTTCGCCCGCGACTCGGACTGGCCGCTCGACGAGCAGCTGATCGTGGTGGACGAGGCGTCCATGCTCGACGTGGAACTGGCCGACGCCCTGCTCGGCGCGTGTGCCGACGGCGCCCACGTCGTGTTCGTCGGCGATGCCGCGCAGCTGCCGTCGATCGGAGCGGGCCGGGTGCTCGGCGATCTGATCGACGCCGAAGTGGTGCCGACCGTCGAGCTGACCACGCTGTACCGGCAGGCCGCCGGCGGGGCGATCGCTCGATTGGCCACGGCGGTGCGTGGCGGCGAGCTGCCCGACTCCCCCGACGACCCGACCCGTGAGGTCGTCCTGGTCCCGGCCCGCGGCTCGGCCGACGCGGCCAACCGGGTCCGTCAGCTCGTCACCGACTCGATCCCCCGAGCCCTGGGGATCCCGGCGGATCAGGTGCAGGTGGTCACGCCCGTGCACCGTGGGCCGGCCGGCACGCAGGGCCTCAACGCCGCCCTCAAGGCGGTGCTGAACCCCGGTCGCGGCACCCGTCGCTTCGATCCCGGTGACCGGGTGGTCGCCACCGCGAACCACAGCGAAGCCGAGCCGAACGGATTCGCCAACGGCGAGGTAGGCACCGTGGTGTCGGTCGAAGACGGCACGGTCACGGTCGACTTCGCCTCGGGACCGGCCCGCATCAAGGGCAAGATGCTGGTCGACCTGACCCACGGCTGGGCGATCACCGTCCATCGGGCGCAGGGTTCGGAGTTTCCCGCGGTCGTCGTCGTACTGCCGGCCGAGGCGGCCGGCATGCTGTCGCGCCCGCTGGTCTACACCGCGCTGACCCGCGCCCAGCAGCATCTGTCCGTGGTCCCGGCCGTCGGGCCGGCGCTGCGTCGCGCGGTGCGCGAAGTGGGAGCCGCGCCCCGCCGGACCCGGCTGATCCGTGCCCTGCGCGAGGCAGTGATCGACCCACCGGCGTGACCGTTCCTGCGCCGCGCCGATGGTGGATCACCGCGACGCGGCCGTGGCTGCCGCCGGCACCGTGCCGGTTGAGCGAGCCGTTGCCCCACCACGGTTTCGGCACCGGCTCAGGCCGATCGGGGAGCCGGCCCGTCCCACCAGTTCACCGGAGTGACCCTGCCGTTGTCCCAGTTCTGGCGCAGAATCGCGTAGCCGACGCTGTCTACGGCCGGACCGCCGGCCATCGGCCAGCCCGGGCGGTAGTGGGCCTCCTTCGCGAACCCGCAGCGCAGGAACGTGCGGCGCATCGCGGTGTTGTCGGCGCGGGTCTGTCCCTCGAACCGATCTGACGCCGGCAACGTCTCGAACACCCAGCGGGTGATCTCGTTCAGTGCCGCCGCGCCGAGTCCCTTCCCGCGATAGGTCTCGCCGATCCGCAGATCCAGCATCGGGCTCGGATCGTCGAGGTCGGAGATGGTGGTCAGGCCGGCCCGCCGCCGCCGGTGGACCGGCCGGTCGCGATCGGCGCCTCGGGCCGCGGGAGCGCCACCCGGTGGGCGCATCTCCCTTCTCTGATGTCGCAAGTTGATCACCGAGACGACATGCGCGAAGTGAAAGCGCCGGCGCGGACGCAGCAGCTGGACACTGCCCGGCGAAGCGACCGGTCGGCGGCGCGCCCGGTCACCCGTCACGCACCCAGGTTCGCGCAGGTGGACAATGGCCGACGATGACCGACGTGACCAGCGATGAGTGGGAGTACGCGCCGCTGCGCATCCCGGCCGACGTGAGCCGGGTGTCCGCGGCGGTGCGGCTGTCCCTGCACGCCGAGTACGGCGGCTGGGAGCTGGCCCGGGTGCAACGATTCATCGACGGGACGCGGCGCGTCGTGCTCCGGCGCCGGCGCGGGCCGGCCGACTCCGATGCGCTGCCCCTGCCTGGTCTCCTGCCCTGACCCGACCGTCCTGCCCCGCCAATGGGCTGCCCTGACCCGACCGCGTCGCCGGTCGCTCAACAGTTGGCGAGGAAGCGCGCCAGCACCCTCACCCCGAACTTCAGCCCGTCCACCGGCACGCGCTCGTCGATGCCGTGGAACAGTGACGTGAAGTCGAGCTCGGGCGGTAGGAGCAGCGGCGAGAAGCCGAAGCAGCGAATGCCCAGGGTGGCGAAGGACTTCGCGTCGGTGCCTCCACTCATCAGGTACGGCACCGGGTGACCGCTCGGGTCCTCGGCCCGCAGGGCGGCGCTCATGGCGTCGACCAGGGCCCCGTCGAACGTCGTCTCCACCGCGATGTCGTGGTGGATCCACTCGAGCTCGATGTCGTCGCCGGCCAGTTCGGCCACGGTTTTCTTCCAGGCCTCCTCCTGGCCGGGAAGGAAGCGGGTGTCGATGGTTGCCTCGGCCGAGGAGGGGATGACGTTGGCCTTGTAGCCGGCTTGAAGCATCGTCGGGTTCGCGGTGTTGCGCACCGCCGCGCCGAGCATCCGCGCCCCGGCGCCGAACGCCTGCAGTGACGGGCCGGGGTGGTCGGGATCCCAGCCGATCCCGGTCAGGTCGCTGATGCTGTCCAACAGAGCGCGCATCGCGTCGGTGATGATGATCGGCGACTCGTACCCGCCGAACCGGCTGACCGCCTCGGCCAGCTGGGTGACCGCGTTGTCGGGGTGCACCATCGAACCGTGCCCGGGCCGGTTGTGGGCCTTCAGGCGTAGCCAGCCGATGCCCTTCTCGGCCGTCTGGATCAGGTACAGGCGCAGCTGGTCGTTGAGGCTCACGCTGAATCCGCCGACCTCGCTGATCGCCTCGGAGCAGTCGGCGAAGAACTCCGGGCGCGTGTCGACGAGGTGATGGGCGCCGTAAACCCCACCGGCCTCCTCGTCGGCGACGAAGGCCAGCACGATGTCACGGGGCGGCTTGCGCCCGGTGCGCTGCCACTCCCGCACCAGGGCCAGCGTCATCGCGTCCATGTCCTTCATGTCCACGGCGCCCCGGCCCCAGACGTAGCCGTCGTGCCGCTCGCCGGCGAACGGGTCGACGCTCCACTCGGCCGGCTCGGCCGGCACCACGTCGAGGTGACCATGGATGAGCAGCGGGGCACGGCCGGTGTCGGCGCCTTCGATCCGCGCCAACACCGAGGCCCGGCCCGGTTCGGACTCCACGATCTCGCTGTCGACGCCGACCTCGGCCAGCTGGGCGGCTACCCACTCTGCGGCCGGACGCTCCGGGTGCGTGGGATTCGAGGTGTTGATGCGGATGAGCTGGCTGAGCAGGTCGGCGACCTCGTCCTGCGCGGTGACGGTGGGGGCCGAGCTCGTCTCGTCGGGCATGAGCCCGTTCTACCAGCCTTGGCCCTCCTGGTCGGACGGCGTGGTGACTACGGCCAGCGGTTAGACTCGGCGCGCACTCGTCCGGGTGGCGGAATGGCAGACGCGCTAGCTTGAGGTGCTAGTGCCCTTTATCGGGCGTGGGGGTTCAAGTCCCCCCTCGGACACTTATAGAGGCCCCGGATTCCGGGGCCTCTGTCGTATCTAGGGCGTAGATTGTCTCTCACCGGGGCACCATCGGGGCACCGATGATCTTGGAGGCTGGCCGTGGCCCACATCGAGCAGGAGCGCCGATCCGACGGCGGAACGTCCTATGTCGTGCGGTGGCGCCTCGGCGGTACGCGTTCGGGGCGGAGGCAGCGCGAGACGTTCGGGGCCGGCACGGACGCCCGGAACAAGGCCCGGGCCGAGGGCTTCCGGGACATGGTTGCCGTTGCCGGGGAGTTCTGGCCGGACGGATGGGTGAAGGGCCGCGGGTTCGTCCGCGACCGGGCGAACGAGTCCGTCGGCCTGCTGGAGGCTCCGCGCTCGGTCGAGGAAGTCGGCCTGGAGTACGTCGACCAGATCGTCGACTGCTCACCTGGACAGCGCGCTCGTTACAAGGGCCAGCTCCGCACCTTGAAGGCCGTGGAGGTCCGCGGCAAGCGTGGGACGTACCGGCCGTTTGACCAACGGATTCACCTGGTCACCGAGGACGACGTCAAGGCGTGGCTGATCTGCTGGCCTCGTTCGCCGAAGACGAAGGCGAACTACCACGGCCTGCTGTTCGGCGTGTTCACGTACGCGGCTGAGCGCGGCGAGGTCTCCAAGCACCCATTGACCCGCACGGCGCCGAAGCGCTCGAAGATCAGGCAGTCGCAGGCAGACCTGCGGTTCCTAACTGAGGTGGAGTTCGCGACCGTCGCCAATTCGGCCGGTGGCTCGGCAGACCTGCTGCGAGTGTCGGTCGGGACGGGGCTCCGGTTCGGTGAGCTGACAGCGTTGTGGGTATCGGACGTCGACCTGCGGCACCGCACGGTGCGGGTGAACAAGGCGTGGAAGCGTGACGGTGAGGACGGCGCGCAGGACGTCCCCGGCTGGCTGAAGAAGCTGGTCCGAGACAAGCACAGGATGCGCAGCCACCATCTCGGTAACCCGAAGACGCCCAAGTCGAAGCGAACCATCGAGGTCTCCCCCGAGGTGGCGGCGGTGCTTGCCCGGGCCGTCGCTAGCAAGGCGGCGGACGACTTCGTGTTCGTCTCCCCGACCGGGCTGCCGATCCATCACGCGGATTTTTACGAGCGGGTGTGGACGCCGCTGATGGGTGCAATCAAGGCCGAGGGCGTGGCGCCGTTCCGGATCCATGATCTGCGGCACACTCACGTCTCGTGGCTGATCGCCGGCGGCCTGCCGTTGCCGAACATCCAGGCGCGTCTTGGCCACGAGTCGATCACGACGACGATCGACACCTACGGCCATCTCATGCCGGTCGGCAACGAGCTCGCAGCGCACATCATCGACACCGCACTGCGGGGCGAGGAGATCCACCCCGCACCAGCCATGAAGTTGATCCCCGGCGGCAGCATGGGCGGGGCGTCCCAAGAAGCCGTCCCTTCGAGCGTGTGGCGAAAGTCCGGCACGGCGTCCTAGCTGGTGCGCCCGGTTGCTGTTATTGCAGTTAGCGCGCATGATGGAACTATGGCGCAGAACCTCACCGCGACGTTGGACCCCGTCGACCCCAGGGTTCGGGCTGCTGCATCCCGGCTTGCCATGTCGATCGACGACTCCTCCGAGGTAGGGCGTGTGGTCCGGTCGCTGCTGAATGACGTCGCTCATGGTGAGCGGGTGGTCGTGCTCCGCATTGACGATGAGGTCAGCCCGGCCGAGGCAGCCGAGATGCTGGGCGTCACACGCCAGTTCGTCGACCGACTCCTCGCCGACGAGGTGCTTGCGTGCCGCCGGCTGCCCGGCAGCCGCCACCGCCGGATCCGTGTCCAGGACGTCGTCGCGGTCGGTGTCGAGCGAGACGCGCGACGCGCCGGCCATGAGGCGTTGCGCGCCGCGATCGAGGACGCTGGCCTGCTCGACGAAGCCTGATCGTGGCCGAGATCGACAAGGTCTTCATCGACACCAGTGAACTGTTCCCGTTCACGATCATGGACTTGCTGCTGACCCTCGCCGAGCAGTTCGTCTTCACCTGGGTCTGGACCGACGAACTGCTCGACGAGTGGGAACGCGTTATCGTCGAAAGCAAACGTCGCACACCAGAATCGGCGAAGTCGGTCACCAACGCGGTACGCGCCTACTTCGAATCCGGGTTGATCGAGGTGGACACGTACGTCGACGACATCACCGACGATCTCTCAAATGACCCCGGCGACCGCTTCCACGTCGCAGCATGTCTCGGCGGTCGGGCGACGGTCCTTCTCACGCGCAACCTGAAGGACTTCGCAGCGCAGGCACTAGCCGAAAGCGGCGTGCGGGTGCTGACAGCCGATGATTACCTCGTCGACCTGCTTCGCCGTCGACCCCGCGCAGTCGTCGACGGAGTCAGACAGACTGCGGCCGCTCGGAAGAACCCGCCGACAAGCACGGCAGAACTGCTCGACCGCCTCGAGCACGCCGGAGCGCCTCGGTTCGCGGTAGCGCTTCGGCGTCGGCGCGAGTTCGTGGCTGGCTGACGCCGGACGGCACACGCGCGAGCGCGCGAGCTGTCACAGACGCGAACGGCGGCCGTCGTGCAGCGGAACCGCGGCGTGGAACTGCGCCGGAACGGTAACCGGCTGCTCGCCTGCGGCGATCAACTCCGCCACGTGCTCAGGCGCGAACCGGACGTGCTTGCCGATGCGGGTATGACGAACTCGGCGCCGCTGCACGGCATCTTCCATCCAGCGGACGGGCACGTTCAGGTAGGCGGCCACTTCGGGAATCGTCATGAGGCGGTTGGGCAGCGCAAGCAGAGGCAGCGCCGGGTGGTCGTGTTCCTTCCCGCGCATACGCACCCTCCTTGGCACAGACCCACGTCCGGGCCCGTACCGGAGTAGACCAAGCCCCTATGCCACGTTTCCCGGTCCGCAGTCCCCTTGACCGCCGGGCTATGGATCGCGGATCGTGGATCACCTGCGGGCGGTTGGGAGGCTCGGGGCGCGAATTTCCAGCACAGGCCCTACCCGGGACCGCGGCGAGCATGGAGCACGGACGCGACGGCCGCGGCACGGCTACCGGCGCGGGCCCGGCCGCAGCGCCGATCCGAAGATGCCTGCATAGTCGGGCGGCGGTGCAGACAGCGGCGGCGGCTCGTACGTCCGCCGGACCCTGGGCTCGGGCCGGCGCGGCACTGTGGACTCGGGCGGCGCGGTCTTACCATCGGTCGACCTCGCTGTCGCCGTCGGGGTTCTGGCCGTTGGCGTGCGGTTGCCGATGGCGTCGACGAGCCGGTATGCCAAAGCCGCGGCGGGTTGGTCGGTCGGGAGAGGTCGGGCGGTGGCGATGTGGCGTAGCTGGGCGTCGTGCAGGCCTTCGCGGTCGGCGTGATAGAGCTGCTGCGCGAGCGCTGGCCAGTGCGGGTCGGTGGTGATGCCGGGATGGAGGGCCTCGCCGAGTTGGGCGATCCGGGCGTCGGCCTTCGCGGGCATCGCCCCGGCGTCGCTGACGCGGCGGTCCAGCCGGTGCTGCTGGTAGCCGTTCTTGACACCCGACGCGGGCGGGCCGGTCGGGCGCAGGTCGGTGTCGGCGACCTCGTGGGCGGCGCGCCATATCGCCAGGTCGCGGGTGAGGTCCGGCTCGTGCAGGGTCGGGACGGCCCAGGCGGGTGTGTTCTGTTCGGTCCAGGTGCTGGCGTCCGCACCGACCGCGGCTGCGTGGCGGTGGATGAGTTCGGCGCGCCGGTCGAAGTAGCGGTGCCAGAAGTCGTCTTCGGCGAGCTGCCGGGGCACCGCCGGGAGCCAGGGCAGCGGTCCGCTGCCGCGATCGCGGACCTCGAGCCGGTTGGCAAGGATGGCGGCAAGGTCGCGGGAGTGGTCGCGGCGGACGAGGACCGCCTCGTCCCGCAGCACCTGCCCCGGCTCGTCACCGTTGAGCGTGACCCGCTGCAACTGGGCGTGCAGGGTGGGCCAGGCCGGCCAGTCGCTGATGCCGGGGACGGCCGCCTCCGCTCGCGCGGCTATGGCGGCCGTACGGTCCTCGCCGAGAATGGATTCGCCGGCCACCGTGAGCGCGTCGAGATACTCCGCACAAGCCTTGCGCAGCAGCGGGACGGGGTCGCGCTCCTGACGGCGGGCAGTGGTGGCCGAAACGGCGGAGTCTTCTCGCTCGAGCACCCTGGTGAGCACCTCGACTGCCGTGGACGGCCGTTGTGCCTCTGCGTAGATCGGGGCCTCTTCGCCCGGGACGGTGAGGTCGAGGTAGAGGTGGTTCTCGCGCCGGCCGCGGGTGAGCGCCACGTAGAGCAGTTGCCGGGATTCGGTTCCGGTCAGGACGGCGTGGCTGGTGTCGACGGTCTGCCCCTGCGCGCCGTGCACGGTGGTGGCGTACCCGAGCTGGACGTGTTCGACGACGTAGTCGGCGGGCAGCGTGACCCGCCGAAGCGAGCGGGAGTGCCGCACGTCGAGCCCGCCGTCGGGCCGGACCGAGGCGACGGTCCACCGGTCGCCGTTGGCGACGAAGTCGGTCGCCGACAGGGCCAGGCGGCGGTCGTTGCGGCGGGTGATGATCACGTCACCGTCGGTGGCGGTTGTGCCGTCGGCGAGGGTGACCCGGCGCTCGGCCGGGACTGCGTCAGCGGCCAGCCGAGCGGCTTGGGCGCGGAGGTTCAGCTGTCGGACCTGGGCGTTGGTGGATGCGATGAGCAGCGTGTCCAGGCCCGCAGCGACGTCGGCCGACGAGGCGGCAAACGCCTGGTCGGCGGTTGTGGTG
>JALZBL010000214.1 GCA_030947395.1 Actinomycetota bacterium
GCGACCGGCAGCGGGCGCTCGAACAGCTGACCGCGGCCGCGGCCGACGAGACCCCCGCCGGACCGGCGCGGCGCCGACGGGCACTGGCCGCTCTGGTTCCCGTTCTCCTCGCCAGCGCCCGCCAGGCCGGGATCGGTGCGGTCGCCGCCGGCCGGTGGCTGGCCGACGTCACCGTGGAGGTGGCCCACCACCTACCCATCCGTGACGCCGCCACACTGCGGCGTCAGTACCCGGGCCGCAGCGACGACCAGATCGCGGCCCAGCTGATCTCCACCGCGGCGGCCAGCACGGCGGCCATCGGTGCCGCCACCGGCGCGATCGCGGCGGTGGAGTTCGCCGTGCCCCCGGCGTTGCTGAGCCTCCCGGTGCAGATGGCGGCCGAGACGGTCGCGATCGTCACCGTCGAACTCAAGTGCGTCGCCGAGCTGCACGAGCTGGCCGGCCGGACCGCCACCGGAACGCTCGCCGAGCGGGGCTCGGCCTACCTCAACGCGTGGGTCCGCCGGCGTGCGTTGACCGACGACCTGACCTCCGCCGGCTCGGCGGCCAGGGGGCGCCTGGGCGACACGGCCAAGCGCGAGCTACGGATCCGCCTGGTGCGCCGTATGGGCCGCAGTACCACCAGCTTCGCGCCGTTCCTGGCCGGGGCGGTGGCCGGCGCCGAGGTGAACCGCCGCGCCACCCGTGCGCTGGGCGAGCGGCTGTGGGCCGAACTGCGGGGGATGCCCGACCGTCGGGCCGACATCGTCGTGCCGCCGCCCGGCCACTGATTCCAGTTCGCTCAGCCCTACCTGCCCGGAGGCTCGCGGGTCGCGGCGTTGAGCACCCGGGCCAGCTCGTCCGGGCGCCGAGTGCTGACCACCCAGTACGGCGTCGGGTCGTCGGGGTCGTCGAGGACGATCTGCACTCCGGGCCCGATCCAGGCCCGGGTGGCCAGAAACGCCGACGGGTCACCCTCGCGGCCCATCACCAGGCGCACGGTCGCCGGGTCCAGGGGCAGCACCTGTCCGATCGCTGAGGTCGGCAGCCGGGCCGCGCGGGCGTGGAGCACTCCGTCGGCGATGTACGTGCGCCGCCGGCCGATCAGCCACACCAGGACGAGTGACCCCGGCAGCATGACCCCATAGGGGATCCAGACGGTCAGGTTCTCGTCGGCCAGCCGGAACTGGGCGGCGAGGATCGCCGCGATGACCAGCGCGGCCGGGTACCACCACCACGGCGTGCGCAACCGCTCGTCGAAGCTCAGCGTCGACGCCCCGGCGGGCCGTTGCTCCGGCGGCCCGCGGTGATCGCCCATGACGACGAGGGTAGTGAGCGCTCACCGCGCCGCGGGCTCGGTAGTCTGCGGGCCTGTGAACGTCGAGCGGTCCGCCGCGTACCAGCTCCGGGAGTCCACGGACCCCCGCGGTGGCCCGCACGCCTCCGCAGACCACCCCGGCCCACCGGTGGACCGGCACCCCGGCGTGGGGCCCGGCCCGGGCGTGGATGACCACGGTGTGGACGTCGTGGCGGTGCAGGTGCGCCGGCTCGATCCCGACGTCGGGCTTCCCGGGTACGCCCTCGACGGCGACGCCGGTGCCGATGTGGTGACCACGGTCGACGCGGTTCTCGCGCCGGGGGAGCGGGCGGTCCTGCCGACCGGGTTGGCCATCGCCCTCCCGGCCGGCTACGCCGCCTTCGTCCATCCGCGGTCCGGGCTGGCCGCGCGGGTAGGGCTCGGCCTGGTCAATGCGCCGGGCACGATCGATGCCGGATACCGTGGAGAGATCAAAGTGATCGCGATCAACCTCGACCCCGTAGCACCGCTCGTCCTCACCCGTGGCGACCGGATCGCCCAGCTCGTCATCCAACGGGTGGCCCGGGCGACCTGGCAGGAGGTCGACCAGCTACCCCGCTCGGCCCGCGGCGACGCTGGTCACGGCTCGACCGGGTTGGCCGGCGCCGCGCCGGCGACGCACCCGCCGACGCCATCGGCGGCTCAGCCTCCGGCCGGGAAAGGAACCTCCTGATGGCGATCGGGCGCAGGAGCAAGCCGGCGCGGGACGCCAAGCCGGCCAAGGATGGCAAGGACGGCAAGGAGTTCTCCGCCATGCCCACCCGCGAGCGCCGCCGCGAGAAGCGCAGCGAGCGGTCGAAGCTCGACGCGACGCCGCCCTGGCAGACCAGGCAACGCCCCCAGGCGCCGGCGACAACCGGGCCGTACGACGTCGCCGACGCGCCGCAGGATGAGACCATGCGGATCGACCTGGGTGCGCTGCGCGTTCCGGCCAGCGAACTGGAGATGCGCGTGGAGGTCGACGAAGCGCAACAGATCGTCGCCGTCACTCTCGTCGGTCAGCACGGCCACATGCAGCTCGGGGCATTCGCCGCGCCCCGCAGCGAGGGCATCTGGGCGGAGGTCCGCGCCGAGATCGCCGCGTCGATCGCCGAGCAGAAGGGCTCGACCGCCGACGCCGCCGGCGACTTCGGTCAGGAGCTGCGCGGGCGCCTGCCGGCCGACGGCGGCCTCACCCCGGTGCGGTTCGTCGGCGTGGACGGACCGCGCTGGCTCCTGCGCGCGATGATCGTCGGCGCGGCCGCGGTCGATGCCAAGAAGGCCGAGCCATTCATCGACCTGTTGCGCGACGTGGTCGTCGTTCGGGGCACCGACCCGTTGCCGGTTCGCGAGCCGATCCCGTTGCGGCTGCCCGACGACGTCGCCGAGCAGATGGCCGGCGAAGGCGAGCCGGCCGAGCCGGCCGGTCGCGCTGAGCCGGCCGGATGAGACCACCGGATCGGCGCCGAGGTCCTACCCTGAAGGGGTGAAGGACAAGCCGCCGCTCTGGCGCCGACTAGCCGAGCCGGCATTCTCACTCGATGCGCAAGAACTGCAGAAGGACTCGGTCAACTGCCATGCGGCGAGCTGCGCGAAGCTGCGGCACGGAGAAGTCACCGTGGTCCAGGGCCGCATTCGCCACGTCGTCTACACGCCGCGGGAGAGTGTGCCCACCGTGGAGGCCGAACTGTTCGACGGAAGCGGCACCGTCGAGCTGGTCTGGCTGGGCCGGCGCCGCATCCCGGGCATCGAGCCGGGCCGCCTGATCCAGGTCACCGGCCGGGTGGGCGAGCACGACGGACACCGGGCCATCTACAACCCCCGCTACGAGCTGCGCCAGCCGGCGTGACCGACGAACGCACCACCGGCCCCTTCCCGCCCAGTGCGCGGGGGGCGCCGGCCCCGCCGCCCCGGTCCGCCGCCAGCGAGCAACCCGACCAACCCGCCCCGCTTATCCCGCCGGCCCCGCTGCGCCCGGCGTCGGTGCGTGAACAGATGCGGGACCAGCTGGTGGCCGGCTTCGGCGGTTGGACCGGCATGGTCATCACGGCGGTGCCGACGGTGGTGTTCGTCGTGGCCAACTCCGTCGGCTCGCTGCGGACCGCCGTGGTGGCGGCCATCGGGTCGGCGTTGGGGCTGGCCGGCTACCGCCGGGCCCGTCGGCAGAGCGCGCAGCAGGCCCTCAACGGCCTGCTCGGCGTTGTCGTCGCCGCGCTGATCGCCGCCCGGACCGGACAGGCTCGCGGCTTCTTTCTGCTGGGCATCTGGACGAGCTTCGCCTACGGCAGCGTCTTCGCGGTGTCGATCCTCCTTCGGCGCCCGCTCGTCGGCGTGATCTGGGAGTTCCTCGACCCGACGCCGCACCGGCCTCTCGATGAGCGCTGGCACCGGCAGCCACACCTGCGGCGGGCCTACGACCTGGCCACCTTGGCCGCGACGGCGGTCTTCGCGGCCCGGGCGATCGTGCAGTTGCGCCTGTTCCACCAGAATTCGACCGGCTGGCTGGCCGCCACGCGCATCGCCATGGGCTACCCGCTCACCGTCGCCGCGATCGCCCTGGCTTGGTGGCTGGTGCGCCGGGCGCGGCGCCAGATCGCCGCAGCGTCGAGTTGACGAGATTGATCACAGCAACCGATCACTGCGCGGCAGATACCGCTCTGACCTGCAGGTTGCACGCCCCGAACCGGCTGGGCATGCGGATCGGAGTCGTCTCGTTCGGCGGGTACACCTGAATGGTCCGAGCGGTAATCCATGACGACGTACAGC
>JALZBL010000215.1 GCA_030947395.1 Actinomycetota bacterium
GCGTTCCTCGGGTCGATGGCGGTACTGGTGGGCGCGCTCGGCCTGATGATCTGGTGGGAACGTCGCTTCGACCGTCCGAGCTACACCGCTGGGCCGTTCGACCACCGGGCGCTGGATGCGTTCAACGTGCGCGCATTCGGTGTGGTTCGCGAAGGAGTAGGCCAGTTCGGTTGGCTGGACACCACGGAGCCGCGCTGGGTCATCACCGCCTGGATACTCCTGGCCGTGGTCTTGGTCGGTATGGCGATCGTCCTCGGTCGAGCGGCCGATCGATGGTCGCTCGTCGGATGGCTCGTCGGCCTGGTTCTCGTGGCGTACTTCACCTACGCGACGGTCTTCTTCCCGATCAACGCCGGCATCCAGGGCCGACACTTGTTGCCGTTGTTCATCTTGTGCCCGCTGCTCGGCGGCGTTGTGGTGGTCGACCGGCTGGAACGGGCAATGCCGGACGCGTTGCGCCGGCTCTTCTTGCTCGTCGCGACGGTCATCCCGATAATCCAGTTCGTCTCGATCTACGTAAACGCCCGGCGCTACGCCGTCGGAAGCAACGGCCCGCTAGCCTTCGTGTCCACCGCGAGCTGGCATCCGAAGCTGGGTTGGGTCCCGTGGCTGACGCTGGGCTTCGCCGGTAGTGCCCTCCTCAGCGGCGCCATTGTCGTCTGCGGCTTCGGCCGCGAGTCGTTCCTCGAAAGGACGCCGGATCGTGTGGAGGGGTAAGACCGTCGCGGTCGTATTGCCGACCTACAACGAGAAGGAAAGTATCGCGGCGACCATTCGGCGGTTCGAGGCCCTCGACCTGGTCGATGACATTCTCGTGATCAACAACAACGCCGCCGAAGGAACCTCGGCTGAGGTGGCCGAGACCACGGCCCGCGAGATCGTCGAGACCCGGCAGGGCTACGGCGCGGCCATCCGGCGCGGCCTGCGTGAGGTCGACGCCGACCTTGTGTGCGTCTGCGAGCCCGACGGCACCTTCAACCCCGAGGACCTGGTGAAGCTGCTGCCCTTCACGACCGAGTGCGGGTTCGTGGTCGGATCCCGAACGGTGTCTCACTTCATCTGGGAAGGAGCCAACATGGATTGGTTCCTGCAGTGGGGCAACTGGGCCGTCGCCAAGATGATCGAGGTGCTGTTCAACACCTCGTACCTCAGCGATGTGGGCTGCACCTTCCGCGTGCTGACCCGCGACTGCATTCGCGACATCTCACCCAAGTTCAGCATCGACGGATCCTCCTTCGGCCTCGAGATGTTGTTGATCGCGGTGATCCGGCGGGTCCGCCTGGTGCAGCTGCCGGTCAACTATCACCCCCGGGTGGGCGAGTCGTCCGTCACCGGTCACCTGGGCAAAACGGTCCAACTCGGGCTCGAGATGATCCGGATGGTGCTGCGGATGCGAGTGCGGGCGGCATCCGTGCGGTAAGACTCGGGCCAGCGCGGCCTCGCGGGCCGCGGGCGGGCGACGGCGCTCGGTGTAGCGTCGGGCCACCAATCGGATCATCATCAGCGCGCCTCGACCGCCCTCCGCGGGTCCTGACCGGTCGGCGGCGAGCCAGCACGAGAGGGCGAGCCACATCGACATCCTGGATGACACCCTGGACGAGGACGTCACGGTGTCGCGTCGACGCCGAGATCACCCGTTCATGCTGAGGACCCTGATGGCGGCGCGGATTATCGTCATTGTCGCCGTCCTCGCCGCGGTGGGCGTCGCGGTCGCCCACGACTGGGCCGCGGTCAAGGGCACCGTGGCGAAGCTCAGCTGGGTATCGCTGGCCGCGTCCTTCGTCTCGGCCGCGCTCGCCCTGTTCGCGACGATGAAGGTGTGGCACGTCCTACTGGCCGGCCTCGGGAGCCGGGTGCACACGTCGCACGCCTCGCACATCTACTTCACCGGACAGCTCGCCCGCTACGTTCCGGGCAGCGTCTGGGCGGTCCTCATGCAGGCCCATCTCGGCCGGGCGCACCGGGTGCCGAGAATCCGGGCGATGCTGGCGCTACTGCTGGCGGTCATGGTCACCACCGCGACCGGGTTGACCGTCACCGTTTTCGTCGTACCGACGCTCGGGCACCGGTGGGGGTCTGCGGCCATGGTGCTGCTGCTCGGACCGCTGACGCTGCTCGCGCTGACCCCGCCCCTGTTCACCAAGGCGGCGGACCTGGCCCTGCGCCTGCTGCGTCGGCCGCCCCTGGAACGGGCCATTCCGGCCCGCTCGATCGCGATCGCCGCGGCCTGGTCGTTCGCGGCCTGGGCGCTGTACGGCCTGCACCTGTTCGTCCTCGCTCACGCCGTGCGCGGCGCCGACCTCACCGACTATCCGAGGATTACGGCCACCCTGGCCCTCGCGGTGTGCGCGGGGTTCCTCGCCTTCCTCCTGCCCTCCGGAATCGGCGTCCGCGAAGCGGTCATCGTCGCCGGTCTCGCGGGGTCGATGTCCGCCGGCTCGGCACTGGCCGTCGCCCTCATGTCGCGCCTGCTGTGCGCGCTCTGTGACGTCCTGTCCGCGGCGGTCGCCAGCATCGCGTCCCGCGTCGTGCGCCAGCGCCACGCGCGCGCCGATCGTTACGCCGGCCCACCGATCCCCAGTGGTTCGCCGTCCGCGGTCTGAAGATGTCGGAAGCCCATCGCACTTGCGGCGAACCGGAGCTGGCCGGCAGCGCCCAGGCGGATCGCGCTTGATGCTCGTGTCACGATCGAGGCATGCCCTCCTTGGCGCCCCGCGCGCTGCCCCGTAGCGCACCCCAGGCGAAGGGCGTTGCCGCCAAGGACGTCTTGGCCTTCCTCGACCGGCTCGAGGCCGAGCACGTGGAACTGCACAGCCTGATGCTGCTGCGTCACGGCCACGTGCTCGCGGAGGGCTGGTGGGACCCCTACCACCGCGACGGCCTCCAGCTGGTGTACTCACTGAGCAAGAGCGTCACCTCGACCGCGGTCGGTTTCGCCGCGGCCGAAGGGCGCCTGTCCCTCGACGCGCCGGTCGCCTCTTTCCTCGACGCCGACGCCACCGCAGCCGGCGAGCGAGCCCGGCGGATCACGGTGCGCCACCTGCTGACCATGAGCTCCGGGCATCGGGTGGACACCTTGCCGCTCATGGTGGCCCGGCCCGACGAATCGACGGTCTCGGTGTTCCTCTCGGTCGAACCGCAGGAGGAGCCCGGCCACCACTTCCTGTACCACAACGGCGCCACCGCCACCCTGGCCGCGATCGTGCAGACGCTGGTCGGGGCGCGGCTCACCGACTATCTGCGCCCCCGCCTGTTTGATCCGATCGGTATCGGCGCGGTGGCCTGGCAGCAGACGCCGGCCGGCCAGGACCTCGGCTTCAGCGGCCTGCATTTGACCACCGAGGCCATCGCCCGGTTCGGCCAGCTCTACCTGGCCGACGGCCGGTGGGGCGGCCAGCAGGTACTGCCGCCCGGCTGGGTGGCCGAGGCGACGCGGTACCACGTCGACAATGCCCCCGCCGCCGACAGCACCAGGCCGGACTGGGGCCAGGGCTACGGCTACCAGTTCTGGCGGGGGCGCCACGGCAGCTACCGCGGCGACGGCGCGTACGGCCAGTTCTGCCTGGTCCTGCCCGAGTTCGACGCCGTGCTGGCGATCACGGCGTCGACCGAGCGGATGCAGGCAGTCCTCGATGCGGTGTGGCAACACCTGATCCCCGGGTCGGGCGCGGCTCGGTTCGGCCCGGCGGCGTCGCCGGCCGCTCCGGGGGCCGATGAACTGCGCCGACGCCTCCTCGGCCTCGCCCTCGCCCCGGTGAAGGGCGCTCGCTCCCCCAGGAACGGTCGCATCACCGCGATCACGGCCGACCTGTCCACGCCGGCGCTCGCTCTGCCCGGCCTGACGAGGGTCCGGCTCGAGCCGACCGACACCGGTTGGGTGATCGGCCTGGACGACGCCGGGGAGTCCTTCGACCTGGGCTGCGGGTACGGCCGGTGGACGTCGCACACGCTGTCCGCCGCCGACGGGCGCAACCTTCCGGTACGCACCAGCGGCGCGTGGACCGGTCCAGGCGAGTTCACCGCGCGGATCACGGCCATCGAGACTCCGCATCAGCTGATCCTGACTTTCCAGCC